>NZ_JBNCAR010000033.1:0-38942 GCF_051280715.1 Thauera sp. AutoDN2
CACCAGCTTGGCGCCGCAGGTGGTGGTCGGATCCTGGATGTTGGCGGCCGGGTGGCCGACGACGTAGGCGAAGCCGTCGATCTTGTTGTCGCACAGGGCCGCGCCGTGCTCGTCGGGCTTGAGCTCGGAGGCGAGCGAGAAGTCATCCTTGCTCATGCCCAGCGCCGGCATCAGCATTTCCATGGTGGCGCGCTGGCCCGAGCCCGGGTTGCCGATGTTGAAGCGCTTGCCCTTGAAGCCCTCCATCGTGCTCACGCCCGCTTCCTTGCGCGCAAGCACGGTCAGCGGCTCCGGGTGCAGTGAGAAGACCGCGCGCAGGTCCGCGACCGGTCCGGAATCGGCGAACTGGGCCTGGCCCTTGACCGCGTTGTACTGCACGTCGGACTGGGCAACGCCGAAGTCGAGTTCACCGGCCTTGATGGTGTTGACGTTGTACACCGAGCCGCCAGTGCTCTCCACCGAGCAGCGCAACCCGTGCTGGGCGCGGTCCTTGTTGATCAGGCGGCAGATCGCGCCGCCGGCGGCGTAATAGACGCCGGTCACGCCCCCGGTGCCGATGGTGACGAACTGCTGCTGCGCGACGGCGGGCGTTGCACCCATCGTGCCCACGAGGGCGAAGGCAGCGGCGATTGCGCTCAATTTCTTCATTGTGTACTCCTCCTGTAAGAATCCCTGCCCTGTTGTGCTTCGGGCATGCGATGAGCTGCGGCACCATGCCGCAACCCACGGAGGAAATACCTAGCACCGAACGTGCCAGGCAGAAGCAAAAACAAATTAATGAATTGAAACGGTTTTTCAATCCATGCGCCGTCCCGCGTTCGGCTTTTCGGACAAATCGACCTGGCGACGTCCGGAAAACCGAACGCTGGCGCCACGCGATCGCGCCCGTCAGCGCCCGATCGAACCACCCTCGAGCCCATGCCGGCGCAGCTTGTCGAACAGCGTGGTCTTCGCCACACGCAGGCTGGCAGCCGCGCGCGTGAGGTTGCCGTCGCAACGCGCCAGTGCCGCAGCGATCAGGCTGCGCTCGAAGGCGTCCACCGCCTCGGCCAGCGAGGGCGGGTCGACCGCATCCCTGTCGGCCTCCGCCAGCACCTCGCGACGGATCCCGAGCACCATGCAGTCCGCCATGTTGCGCAGTTCACGCACGTTCCCGCGCCAGGGATGGGCAAGCAAGCGCTGCATCAGCTCGGGCGGGCACTCGGGCACCGGCAGGTCATGGCGCTGCGCGGACTGCTGCAGGAAATGCTGGAACAGCAGCGGAATGTCCTCGCGCCGCTCGCGCAGGGGCGGCAGCTCGATCATGACCACGTTGAGGCGGTAGTACAGATCCTCGCGGAAGCTGCCCTCGTCCGCGCGCTGGCGCAGGTCGTCCTTGGTGGCCGCCACGATGCGGGTATCTACCGGAACCAGCTGATTGCCGCCCAGGCGCTCCAGGCAGCGCTCCTGAAGTACGCGCAGCAGCTTGATCTGCGCCTGCACCGGCATACTCTCGATCTCGTCGAGGAAGAGCGTGCCGCCGCTGGCATGTTCGATTTTCCCCACGCGCCGACGCGCCGCACCGGTGAAGGCGCCGGCCTCATGCCCGAACAGCTCGCTGTCGAGCAGATGCTCGGGCAGACCGCCGCAGTTGATCGCGACGAAGTTGCCGCGCGCGCGCCGACCGAGCTCGTGCAGGCAGCGCGCCACCCGCTCCTTGCCGGTGCCGGTTTCGCCATGCACCAGGACGTCCACATCCTTGTCGGCGAGGCTGGTCACCAGTTCGCGCAGCTTCACCATGGCCGGCGATTGGCCAATCAGGTACTGCCCTGCACCCGCACGCTGTGCGAGCTGGCTGCGCAACTGCTGAACCTCGCGGCTCAGGCGGCGCTTCTCCAGGGCGCGCCGCACCACGTCCAGCAGGTGGGCCGAGGCGAAGGGCTTGGTGATGAAATCGTAGGCACCGGCACGCATCGCCTCCACCGCATGACTGACGCCACCGTGGCCGGTGATCATGATCACCGGCAAGCTCTCATCCCGGCTCTGCAGCCATTGCAGCAGGCTCATGCCATCCTCGCCGGGGAGGCGCATATCAGTCACCACGACATCGACCCCCGCGCCGTCAAGGTGACGGCGCGCCTCTTCCGCCGAGCCCACGGCAACTGCCGGAATACCCGCGATCTCGAAGGCCTGCTCGCAACCGAGACGCAGATGCGGGTCGTCCTCCACGAGCAGAACCGCGTGTTCGCTCATGCCTTGTCCTCCTTGTGCGGCGGCAAACCGATACGAAAGCTCGCCCCGCCACCCTCGCCGTTGCGCGCGCTCAACGTGCCGCCGAACTCGTGCACGATGTCGCGGGATATCGCCAGCCCAAGGCCCAAACCAACGCCCCGTGGCTTGGTGCTGAAGAAGGGTTCGAACAGGCGTGCACGCACGCCTTCGGCGAGGCCCCTCCCTGTGTCGCTGACCACGATCGCGTCGGGCCAGTCGGCGACACCCTCGATCTCGATTGTCAGCCTGCGCGTCGGGCACCCCTCCATCGCGTCCGCCGCATTGCCGAACAGATTGACCAGCACCTGCTCCAGGCGGCCACGGTCACACCAGACCCGCGCCGTCGCCGGTACCCGGGCCACCACCTCCACACCCTGTTTCTGCAGCCGGTGATCGACCAGGCGCAGGGCGGCGTCAACCGCTTCGCTCAGCCGGACCTCGCCCGGCTGAGCGGGCGATTTGCGGGCGAAGTCGCGCAGCGGCGTGATGATGCCATCCATGCGCCCCACCATCTCGGCGACCAGTTCCAGGTTGCGCGCCGCCTTGTCTGTGGCGCCACGGCGCAGGTACTCGGCGGCATTGTCGTTGAGCGTGGACAGCGCGCCCAGCGGCTGCGACAGCTCGTGGGTAATGCCCGTGGCCAGTTGCCCGAGCGCGGCGAGCCTGGCGGCATGGACGAGTTCGTCCTGTGCAGTGCGCAGTTCCGCCTCGGCCGCCTTACGTTCGGCGACTTCACGCTGCAGGCGCTCATTGGTTTCGCGCAGCGAACGCGTACGGCGCTCGACGGTGGTCTCGAGAACGCGGTTGGCCTCTGCAAGCAGTGCCTGGGTAGCAAGCTTCTGACGCACGATACGACGCCGCTGCAGCAGATAGGCCAATGCCATGAGCAGGACCGTGCCCGCACTGAAGACCAGCGCTGCATGGCTGAACGCTTCGGCACGCAGGCTGCGCAGATTCGAGAACAGGACCACGCGCCAGCCCGTGCGCTCGAGCAGCTTGAGCACCACCCGATAACGTGCGGCGTCGAGCCGGCCGGCGCCGTCTGCGGTCAGCACCAGGGCGGGCAGAGTCGCCTCCTCAGGGGGGCTCCCGGTACGCAGGGGCAGCGGGACGACAAAGGGCACGATCTCCTCGTCGTCGTAGAGCCGGCTGGCCCGCGCGGTAGCATGGGCGAGCGCACTCATCGGCTCGAGTGCGCTGTAGCGCCAGCCACTGACTGCGCTCATGATCACGACTCCATTGCTGTCCGCGATCAGCGCGGGCTCCTCGAGCGCCTCAAGGGCCTGCTGCAGCACCCCCAGATCGATCTTGACCGCCACGACACCGACGACCTCCTCACCGTCGCGGATCGGACGCGAGACGAAATACCCCGCATCCTCGCCTGCCTCCCCCACGGAGAAGTCACGCCCGGTGAGCCCCCCCCGGGCCCAGCGGAAATAACTGCGGAAGGACAGGTCCTCGCCCGGCGCAGCGGCCGAGGTGTCACGACCCGCCGCAGCCAGCAGCCGGCCATCGGCATCGAGCAGGTAGATCAGGCGCGCGCCGACCTGATCGTTGAGCGCATGCAGGAAGGCTTGCACCCGCGCCGCCAGCACAGGGTCGCCGGGCGCCAACAGCCAGGCGCGAAGGTCCGGGTTGAGCTCGAGCGTGCCGGGGATGTGCTCAAGCCGCAGGATGATGCTATCGACCGCCGCAGCGAGCAGTTCCAGCCGATGATTGGCCTCCACACGCATGCGTTCGGCGCCGAGCCGCTCGCTGATGCGGTAGGCCTGCACGGCCGCGGCGAACACGCAGCACAGGGCCAGCGCCAGCCAGACACGCTGCCCGAGCCATTCCCGGCGCCTCACTCCGCGTTCGATCAAGCCTGCCCTCCGTCCCCGACCACGCCCGAACGGGCCGACCGAGAGCATACCCGCAGCGGCCCAGATCGGCGACAACGCCAGGCCCGAGGCCGCCCGCCGCCCCCGCATGAAGGGAGGCGGCATTGCGATCAGGGGTAGAGGCCGCGCTCGGCGCGCGCTTCGAGCACGCGATGGCAGGCGATGATGAAAGCCGCGGTGCGCAGCGACACCTTCTTGTCGGCAGCCACGTGCGAGATCGCGGCGAAGGCGTTGACCATCAGGCGCTCGAGGCGCTCGTTGATCTCCTCCTCGGTCCAGAAGAAGCTCGAGAAGTCCTGCACCCACTCGAAATAGGACACAGTCACGCCGCCGGCGTTGGCCAGCACGTCGGGCACCACCAGCACGCCACGTTCGCACAGCACATCGTCGGCCGCCGGCGTGGTCGGACCATTGGCGCCTTCGACGACGATACGGGTGCGGATGCGCTCGGCGCGCGCCGGGGTGATCTGGCCCTCGAGCGCAGCCGGGACGAGGAAGTCGCACTCGATCTGCCAGAAGTCCTCGATGTCGATCGGCGCAGCGCCCGGAAAGCCGGCGAGCCCGCCGTTCGCGGCCACGTGCGCGAGCGCCGCGGGGATGTCGATGCCGTGCTCGTTGGCCAAGGTCGCGGTATGGTCGGCCACCGCCAGCACGCGCGCGCCGGCCTCGTGGAACAGGCGCGCGGCGATGCCGCCGACGTTGCCGAAGCCCTGCACGACCACGCGCGCGCCGTCGATCTGCAGGCCGATCGTGCGGCCGGCCTCGCGCGCGGTGATGAACACGCCGCGGCCGGTGGCTTCCTGGCGGCCCAGGCTGCCGCCGAGCGCGATCGGCTTGCCGGTGACGACGCCGGTGGCGGTGCCGCCGCGGTTCATCGAGAAGGTGTCCATCATCACCGCCATGGTCATCGCGTTGGTGCCAACGTCCGGCGCCGGGATGTCGCGATCGGGGCCGATGATCACGCCGATCTCGGAGGTGTAGCGCCGGGTGATGCGCTGTAGCTCGCCCTTGCTGACGCTGTTGGGGTCGACGCGGATGCCGCCCTTGGCGCCGCCGAAGGGCAGGCCGACCGCGGCGTTCTTGATGGTCATCCAGCCGGCGAGCGCCATCACCTCATTGAGCGTCACGTCGGGGTGGAAGCGCACACCGCCCTTGCCCGGGCCGCGCGACAGGCTGTGCTGCACGCGGTAGCCCTCGAAGTGGGCAACGGTGCCGTCGTCGCGCTCGATCGGCACATCCACGATCAGCGTGCGCTTGGGGCGGATCAGGGTCTCGACCCAGCGCTCGAGCGAGCCGAGGTAGGGGCGCACACGCTCGATCTGCTGCACGAAGCTGGCCCAGGGTTCGGGCGCGGCCGGGTTGAGGTAGGACAGGCCGCCCAGCTTGTCGAAGGAGGCGGGGTTCGGGGGGGTGGCGCTCATGTGCGGTGTCTCCGGGGTGGGGAAGCGCACATTCTGTTGTCCCCGCCGCGCAGGGTGGATGCCGTTGGATCATCGGGTCATGCGTTCAACGCATAACCTTTGGATGCCGCCGCTTGGGGCTCACGCACCCGGGGGCGTCGCCCCCCGTGGTCACCCCGTCACCCCCGATCGCCACCTTCCACGGCGCCCGTCAGGTACGCCCACAGGCGCAGCAGCTCGGGCCGGGTGTTGGCGCGGTCGCGGTACAGCCGCACCTCCATCTCCAGCGTCCAGCGCGCATCGCCGGCGGGCGCGATCTCGCCGCGCGCCAGCTCGCGCGCCACCGCGCTCTCGGGCAGGAACGCGAGGCCGTGGCCGGCGAGCAGCATCGCCTTGAGGCTCTCGGCCATGTCGGATTCGTACTGCAACGCCAGATGTGCGGGCTGGCCGGCGCGATCGAGGATGGTGTCGACCATCCGGCGCAGGTAGGTGTTCGGTCCGTATCGCAGGAAGGGAATCGGCGCTGCGGGCGTGCCCGGCAACCGCCAGCGTCCGCTCGCGGCGAGACTGCGCGGCAGATAGGGCCGCACCGCCTCGGTGGCGAGCTTGAGCCCGTCGAAGCGCGCGGGGTCCAGCCACACCGGGTAGGCCGGATGGTGGTAGCAGAGCAGGAGGTCGCAGCCGCCCTCGACCAGGCTGCTGACCACGTCATGCACGTTGCCCGCCATCAACCGCGTGGGCACGGCGCCGAAGTCCTGCCGCAGCCGCGCCAGCCAGGCCGGAAAGAAGGCAAAGGCGAGCGTGTGCGGCACCGCGAAGGCGAGCACGCCGCCGGCCACCGGCTGCAGGCCGCGCGCCAGCGCACGCGCCGAGTGCAGCCGGCTGATGAGATCGGCCGCGGGGCCCTTGAAGGCCTCACCCGCTGCGGTGAGCTGCGTCGGGTAGGCGCTGCGATCGACCAGCGGCGCACCCAGCCAGGCCTCCAGCGCGCGGATGCGGCGCGAGAAGGCGGGCTGCGACACGTGGCGCTGCTCGGCCGAGCGCGAGAAGCTGCCGGTCTCGGCGAGGCTGAGAAAATCCTCCAGCCACTTCAGCTCCATCCGCCCACCTCCGCGCCCACCTCCGCGCCCGGTGCAGGGCCATGGCCGTGCGGCCCGCGCTCCGCATGTTCGACGGCACGCGGACGGAACCGCCACCACGGCAGTTCGCGGTTCATCGCCAGCACCTCGCCGCTGCGCGCGGGCGTGTAGCCGGGCAGGGCGGACAAGCTGTGCTGCCAGGCCCCGGTACGCAGCAGATCGAGCAGGGCCTGCGTCGCCGGCTGCGCCAGGCTGCTCTTGAGGCACGCGAGGAAATACTGCTCTTCGGCCAGCGGCACGAAATCCAGCCCCAGCGCCTGCGCCCCGGCCTCGATGCCGAAACCCGCATCCGCGCGCCCGGTGGCGATTGCGCGCGCCACCGCAGCATGCGAGGGCTCGACCTCGGCGTAGCCGCGGATGCGCTCGGGGGCGATCCCCGCCTCGGCCAGCAGTTCGTCCAATAGCACGCGGGTGCCGGTACCCAGCGCGCGGTTGACGAAGCGTGCGCCCTTGTCGGCCAGGTCGGTCAAGGTCTCGAGCCCGAGCGGATTGCCGGGCGCCACGATCAAGCCCTGCCTGCGGCGCGCAAAGCCGATCAGCTTGTGCCGCCCGGGGCGCAGCAGCGGCTTATAGGTGCGCTGCGTCAGCGAACCCTGGGCGGGCGCGATGCGCACATGAAAGCCCGCCATCTCGCAGCGCCCCTCGTTGAGCGCACGAATCGCATCCACGCTGCCGGAAAAGCGGATGTCCAGATGCAGTCGCGCCTGGCGCGCATGCTCGGCCAGCGCCACGAGCGCCTCATCGTGGCTGGCATGGAAGGTGAGCACATGCGCGGTTTCGTCGAAGGCTACGGCGAAGGCGCGCTCCAGGTCGGCGCGTAAGGCCTCGATCTGCGGCAGCAGGCGCGCCTGGGCCTGGCGCTCGGCCCACAGCAGCTTGGCGCCGAAGTCGGTCAGGCGCGCGGCCTGGCCCTTCTCCCACAGGATCAGGGGCTGGCCGAGCGCGGCGTCCCAGCGCTTGAGCTCGCCCCAGACGTGGCGATACGACAGGCCGAGCTGGCGCGCGGCGGCCGAGATCGAACCCTGGTCGCTGACCGCCTGCAGCAGATCGAGCAGCGGATTGCGGATCAGCGCCGGTGCAGCCTCGGTGCCGAGCGTGTAGTTGAGGCTGATCCTATGCATTTCTCTTCATATTGATCGCGGTTTCCAGGCTCCATAGATTGGCGCAACACGAGGACGCAGGGCAATGCCACAGCCCCAAGAAAACCAGCGCCCACCCCGGAGCTAACCAAAGGAGACACCCACATGACGTCCCAACTCGCAGCATTGTCGCGCAAGCACCTCCGCACCGCTGCAGCCGCCAGCCTGCTCGCGCTGCTGTCGTTGTCCGCGCAGGCCGAAGGCCCCTCCATCGTCGTCGCCTCGACCACGTCGACCGAGCAGTCCGGCCTTTTCGGGCACATTCTGCCGCAGTTCAAACAGGCTGCCGGCATCGACGTGAAGGTCGTTGCGCTCGGCACCGGCCAGGCCCTGGACGTCGGCCGCCGCGGTGATGCGGACGTGGTGTTCGTGCACGACGCCGCAGCGGAGCAGAAGTTCGTCGACGAAGGCCACGGCATCGAGCACCGCAAGGTCATGTACAACGACTTCGTGCTGGTCGGCCCCAAGGACGATCCGGCCGGCACCCGCGGCAAGGACATCACCGCTGCCCTGCAGAAGCTGGCGGCCAGCAATGGCAATTTCGTGTCGCGCGGCGACAAGAGCGGCACGCACGCCGCCGAGTTGCGCTACTGGAAGGCCGCCGGCGTGGACAACAAGGGCACGGGCTACAAGGAATGCGGCTGCGGCATGGGTCCGGCGCTCAACATGGCGGCGTCCTCCGCTGCCTACGTGCTCGCCGACCGCGGCACCTGGCTCAGCTTCAAGAACCGCGCCGACCTCGCGGTGCTGGTCGAGGGCGACACCCGCCTCTTCAACCAGTACGGCGTGATGGTCGTCAATCCGGAGCGCCACCCGCATGTGAAGACGGCCGAGGCGCGCAAGTTCGTGGAGTGGGTGGTGTCACCCGCCGGGCAGGACGCGATCGCGTCTTACAAGATCGAAGGGGAGCAGTTGTTCTTCCCGAACGCCGGCAAGTAAGCGCGGCAGACGGCGGAGCGATACGACGGCCGCGGGCGATGCTCGCGGCTGTTTCGTTTCTGCGCGGAGCCGTTCATCCCACCACCGGCAGCGCCGTCTTGTCGATCACCCGCCGCAGCACGAAGCTCGAATGCACCCCGGTCACACCGGGAATGCGGGTGATGCGGTTGAGCAGCAGTTCCTGGTAGCCGTCCATGTCGGCGACGATGACCTTCAGCTGGTAGTCGGCGTCCTGGCCGGTGATCAGCAGGCATTCGAGCACCTGCGGGATCTTCTCGACCTCCGCCTCGAAGTGGGCGAAGCGCTCCGGCGTATGGCGGTCCATCGAGATGTGGATCAGGGCCATCAGCGACAGGCCCAGCTTGCGCGCATCGAGCAGGGCGCGATAGCCGACGATGAGCCCGGCGTCCTCCAGCGCGCGCAGCCGGCGCAGGCAGGACGAGGGCGACAGGCTGATGCGGTCGGCGAGGTCCTGGTTGCTGATGCGGCCGTCCTGCTGCAAGAGCTCGAGGAGCTGGCGGTCGTAGCGGTCGAGTTGCATGATCGGGCGGTCCATTCTTTCCAATCGGCAGATTCTTGCACTTCGACACTGCAATGTGAACGTTTCTGCACCAAATCGCCGCATCGCACTGCAACAACGCAATCGTCTGCCGCGACACCCGGCGTAGACTTTCGTCCATCGAATCACGCCATGCCCACGAGGACCGCGCCATGATGTTGCAGAACCCCGCCGCCAAGTACCGCCCCTTCGCCCCGATCGCGCTCGCCGACCGCCAGTGGCCGAACAAGGTCATCGACCGCGCGCCGATCTGGATGAGCACCGACCTGCGCGACGGCAACCAGGCGCTGTTCGAGCCGATGAACGTCGAGCGCAAGATGCGCATGTTCCGCACCGTGTGCGACATCGGCTTCAAGGAGATCGAGGTCGGTTTCCCGTCCGCCTCGCAGACCGACTTCGACTTCGTGCGCACCCTCATCGAGGGCGGCCATATCCCCGCGGATGTGACCATCCAGGTGCTCACCCAGGCGCGCGAGGACCTTATCCGCCGCACGATGGAATCGGTACGCGGCGCGCCGCGGGCGATCATCCACGTCTATAACGCCACTTCGCCCACCTTCCGCGAGGTCGTGTTCGGCATGGAGAAGCCGCAGGTGGTGGCGCTCGCGGTGTCGGCCGTGCGGCTCATCAAGCAGATCGGCGAGCAGATGCAAACCGCGTGCGGCACCGAGATCCGCCTCGAGTACAGCCCGGAAACCTTCTCCGCCACCGAGCTCGACTTCGCCAGAGAAGTCTGCGATGCGGTGACCGCCGAGTGGGGCGCGACGCCCGACAACAAGGTCATCATCAACCTCCCCGCCACGGTCGAGGTCGCCACGCCCAACGTCTACGCCGACCAGGTCGAGTGGATGCACCGCAACCTCGCGCGCCGCGACGGCGTCGTGCTCTCGCTGCACCCGCACAACGACCGCGGCAGCGGCGTTGCGGCTGCCGAGCTCGGCATGATGGCCGGCGCCGACCGCGTCGAGGGCTGCCTCTTCGGCAACGGCGAGCGCACCGGCAATGTCGACATCGTCACCCTCGCGCTCAACATGTACACGCAGGGCGTTTCGCCCGGACTCGACTTCTCGGACATCAACGCCGTCGCGCGCACCGTCGAGTACTGCAACCAGTTGCCCATCCACCCACGCCACCCCTATGTGGGGGATCTCGTGTTCACGGCCTTCTCCGGCTCCCACCAGGACGCCATCAAGAAGGGATTCGCCGCTCAAAAGGCGGATGCTCCGTGGAACGTGCCCTACCTCCCGATCGACCCCGCCGACGTCGGCCGCAGCTACGACTCGGTGATCCGGGTCAACAGCCAGTCCGGCAAGGGCGGCATCGCCTACCTGCTCGAGACCGAGTACGGCATCGCGATGCCGCGCCGCCTGCAGGTGGAGTTCTCGCGCGAGGTGCAGCAGGTCACCGACGCCACCGGCGGCGAGATGTCGGCGGCGGCGATCTGGGACCTCTTCCGCGCCACCTATCTCGACACCGTCGCGCCGGTGCGCTACGTCGAGCACCACCTGTTCGAACACGGCGCGGCGCAGGGCATCCGCCTCGTGGTCGAGATCGGCGGCACCCGCCACCTGCTCGTCGGCGAGGGCAACGGCCCGATCGACGCCGCCATCCACGCCTTACGCGGCGCCGGCATCGACGTCCAGGTACGCAGTTTCGAGGAGCGCTCGATCACCCCCAGCGAGGACGGCGGCAACGCCCAGGCCTGCGCCTTCCTCGAACTCACCGAGGCAGGCGGGCAAGGCGGCGACCGCTACGGCGTGGGGGTGGACAGCAACATCGTCACCGCCTCGATCCGCGCCATCATCAGCGGCATCAATCGCCTGCAGCCGGCGCGCGCAGAGGCGCCAGCAGAAAAGGCGGCCTGAGGCGAGCGGCGTGCGCTTCTGCGCGCGCCGTCCCGAACGCCCCCTGGGCAGGAACGTGCCCAGGGCATGAAAAAAGAACGCAGTCACCGGCGCCCTCCGTTCAGACGGGTCGTTGCCCCAGCCGTCGCCCCGCGACCTCTCCGATCATCGCCACCAAGGTCAGGTAGAGTCATCAGGAGTAAATTTCTTAGCCTGTGTGTAAAAGCACACTACCGGGTGGTTTCGGGCGAATGGCACAATCCGGACGAGCGCGACCACCTGCCGGACAACCATGCCGGGCCGGCAGAGCGGCTGTGCGCGCGAATCCACCACCTCATCCCCCGTGACTCCTCGCGTCTCCCCCTGCTGGGCATCCCCCAAGCCGTTCCCGACAACGAACCCGCGAGCGGCGGCCTCGACAAGCAACCGTTCAGCCCCAAGCGCACGCGCACGGTATGGTGCTCGAAAACGCTTGTGCACCCTGCTTCTTGGACTGATGTTTGCCGTCGCGTTCAAGCTGGCAATCGGCGCCGAGCCTGGCCCATCCGCCACCGCGGCGGGCGAGGGCGCAAACGTGCGCCTGTGCATCGATCCCGACTGGGCTCCCTATGAATGGCTGGACGAACAGGGCCGCCATCGCGGCATCGCCGCCGACCTGACCCGGCTGATCGCGGCACGTGCCGGCCTGCGCCTGAGCATCGTCCAAAGCACCAGTTGGGATGAGAGTCTGTCACTGGCCCGTACCGGCAAGTGCGACGCCCTTTCCTTCCTCAACGAGACGCCGGAGCGAGCGGGCTGGCTCAGTTTCACCCGCCCATACTTCTTCGACCGCAACGTCATCATCACCCGCGCCGAACACCCGGACATCGCCAGCCTGGCGGACCTGCCCGCCGGGACGATGATCGCGCTACCTACGGCGACCTCGATCATCTAGCAGGTCGGACGTGACTTCCCCGGGTTGCGTATCCTGCCGGTCGCCTCGGAGGCGGATGCCCTCGGCATGGTCGAGCAGCGCGAAGCTGAACTCACCCTGCGTGCCCTCACCATCGTCGCACACACGATCAAGACCGAAGGTTGGTTCAACCTCAGGATCGCCGGCGAGGTGCCCGCGTACGGCAACCGCATGCGCATCGGCATCGTCGGCAAGCGCCCGGAGCTGCTTGCCGCGCTCGACGCCGCAATCGCATCCCTGACGCCAGAGGAGGTCGACGAGATCGTCAACCGGCACGTCGCGATCGATGTTGCATCCGGGGTTGGCCGCATCCTCCTCCTCCGGATCAGCGCAGGCTTCTTCCTCTTGCTGCTGTTGGCCTATCTTTGGATCCGACACCTGCGTGGGGTGAACCAGCGCCTGGCCGCACTCGGCAGACAGTTGGGCGAGGACATTGCAGCGCGCCAGCGCGTAGAGCAGGCGCTCAAGGAGAGTGAGGAGCGCTACCGCTCGCTGGTGGAAATGGCGCACGAGAGCATCATCGTGGTGCAGGACGCCAACCGCGCACTGCTGTTCGAGCGCCTCGAACGTGCGCTTGCCGCCGCCCAGCGCAACCATCATCTGCTGGCGGTCCTGTTCATCGATCTGGATGGCTTCAAACCGGTCAACGACCGGTACGGCCACGACATCGGCGACGCCCTGCTGCAAGCAGTCGCCCAGCGTCTGCAGGGCCTGGTGCGCGAGTCCGACGCCGCAGCTCGGATCGGCGGCGACGAGTTCGTCGTACTGCTGCCGATGATCGCAGCCGACGAGGACGCCGACAA
The DNA here is from genome assembly GCF_051280715.1 of Thauera sp. AutoDN2. NCBI lineage: Bacteria > Pseudomonadati > Pseudomonadota > Betaproteobacteria > Rhodocyclales > Zoogloeaceae > Thauera > Thauera sp. AutoDN2. The sequence goes on from NZ_JBNCAR010000033.1 coordinate 12,906, forward strand.
CGTCGCCGGCAAGCTGCACACCGCCCTGGCCAGCCCCTTCGACATCCACGGTCAGCGCATCATCATCTCGGGCAGCATCGGTGTCGCGCTGTATCCGCGCGATGGCGACAGCGCCCCAGCGTTGATGCAACGTGCGGACTGCGCGATGTACCGGGAAAAGCAGATCGCGCACGCACGCTGATCCAGCACTCGCACCGCAGAGGCCGCGCTGGCAGCATCGCCCACCGTCTCCTACAATGCGTTCGTCATTTACAGAGACTCTGTCATGTGCGCTTCCATCGCCACGTTCCGAGCACGCATCGGTCCCGGCCTCTGCGCCCTGGCCATCGCCACCTGCCTGCTGCCGACCGCCGGTTTCGCCCAGGCCACAGACGCCGTGCAGGCCAGCGCACCGCCGGCAATGCTCGCGCTGCATGACGACGGAAAGCTCGACCCCGCCGGTTACTGGATCAGCGAGAAGCTCGACGGCGTGCGCGCATTGTGGGACGGACAACGGCTACGCTTTCGCAGCGGGCGCGAAATCGTCACCCCCGCGTGGTTCATCGCCGCGCTGCCCGCAACGCCGCTGGACGGCGAACTCTGGATCGACCGCCGAAATTTCGACGCACTCTCAGGCCTGATCCGCCGCGAGGATCCGCATGACCCCGCTTGGCGCCACGTGCGCTACATGCTCTTCGACCAGCCCGGCGGCGCGGGCGATTTCAGCACCCGGCTACAGGCGCTGCGGCAGATCGTCGCCAGCACCGCGTGCCCCTGGCTGCAACTGGTGCCGCAGCAGCGCATAGCCAACCGCGCTGCCTTGCAGCGCATGCTCGAGGAGACCTTGGCCGGTGGCGGCGAAGGGCTGATGCTCCACCGTGCCGACGCGCAGTGGGAGCCCGGTCGCAGCGCCGCCTTACGTAAGCTCACGCCCTGGCTTGACGCCGAGGCACGCGTCATCGGCTACGTTCCCGGCAAGGGCCGACTCCAGGGCAAGGTCGGCGCACTGCTCGTCGAGACCGATGACGGCCGCCGCTTTCGTATCGGCAGCGGCCTCACCGACGCCCTGCGCGCCGCACCGCCGCCGCTCGGTGCGCTCGTCACCTATCGCTACCGCGAACTCACCCCGGGCGGCCAGCCGCGCTTCCCACGCTTTCTTCGAGAGCGGGTACTCCCCTGAGAGCGGATCATCGGCGGCGCCAATACGGGTCACGACCCCGCATTCGATGAAACATCTGTGCACGTGGCGCCCCCGCGACCCGCTGGTCCGCTCACCCCTCCAGCTGCAGCGCCGCCAGCCGTGCGTACAGCCCGCCCTGGCGGCGCAGGTCGGCCGGGGTGCCGGTCTCGACGATACGGCCGGCGTCCATCACCACGATGCGGTCCACTTTCTGCACCGTCGCCAGGCGGTGCGCGATGATCAGTGTGGTGCGCCCCTGCATCGCGGCGGCCAGGCCCTGCTGCACCAGGATCTCGGATTCGGCGTCGAGCGCACTGGTAGCTTCATCGAGCAGCAGGATGGGCGCCCCCTTGAGGATCGCACGCGCGATCGCGATGCGTTGGCGCTGGCCGCCCGAGAGCCGGGTGCCACGCTCGCCGAGGAAGGTCGCATAGCCCTCGGGCAGGCGGGAGATGAACTCATCGGCCACAGCGGCGCGGGCGGCAGCGATCACATCGTCGTCACGGGCGTCGGGGCGGCCGTAACGGATATTGTCCAGCGCGCTCGCGGAGAAGATCACCGGGTCCTGCGGGACGATGGCGATACGCGCGCGCAGGGCGCGCAAGGGCAACGTGCGGAGGTCGCGGCCGCCGATGCATACCCGGCCGTCGGACACCTCGTAGTAGCGCATCAGCAGCTGGAACAGGCTGGTCTTGCCCGCACCGGACGGGCCGACCAGCGCGACCTTCTCGCCTGCAGCGATCTGCAGCGAGACGTCGTCGAGCGCCGCCACAGCCGGGCGCGCGGGGTAGCGGAAAACGACGTGCTCGAGCTCGATTCGAGCCTCCGCAACCGAATCCGCCTGCGCAACGGTCGATGCGCCCGGAGACCTATCCCGTGGCAGCGGGCAATCCCGCCCCCACGGCGCCGGTGCAGCCATCTCCGCATCGCGGATCGCCGGCTCGGCGTGCAGCAGCTCCAGCAGGCGTCCGGTGGCACCGCTCGCACGCATCACGTCACCCCATACCTCGGCCAGCGTGCCGGCGCCGCCCGCCACCAGCGCAGCGTAGATCACGAAGGCGCCAAGCTCGCCCACCGACAGTGCGCCCGCCTGCACCTGGCGCGCGCCGATCCACAGCACGAAGATGATCGTGCCCATCACCGCGGCGATGATCAGCCCGGTGAGCACCGCGCGCACCCGCGTGCGCCGCACCGCGGTGGCGAAGCTGGTCTCGGCGCGCGCAGCGAAGCGCGCGGCCTCGTTGTCCTCCTGCGTGAAGGCCTGCACCGTGGGCATGGCGTTGAGGATCTCGCCGGCAAGCGCCGACGCATCGGCAATGCGGTCCTGCGCCTCGCGCGACAGGCTGCGCACGCGGCGACCGATGAGGGTGATCGGCAGCGCAATCAGGGCCATCAGCCCGAAGATGAGGCCGAAGAGCTGCACGCTGGTGACCGCCAGCATCACCATGCCGCCGGCGAACTGGAACAGGCTGCGCAGGCCCATCGAGATCGAACTCCCCACCACGGTCTGCACCAGCGTCGTATCACCCGTGAGCCGGGACAGCACCTCACCGGTCTGCAGGGTCTCGAAGAACTGCGGTGACTGGCGCAGCACACGCGCGTACACCGCGCTACGCAGATCGGTGGTGACCCGCTCGCCGATCCACGACACGGTGTAATAGCGCGCCGCCACGGCCGCCGCCCAGAACACCGCGAGGCCGAAGAGCGCAACGAAGCGCCCGTCCAGACCTTGCGCGCCGAACAGCCCTCCGCCCGCCGCTGCCCCGGTGCGGGCTACGCCAGCCGCAGACACGCCGCCGAAGCCCGCATCGATCAGGTCACGAAACGCCAGCGGTACAACGAGAATCGCTGCCGATCCCAGGCACAGCAACAGGAAGGCGAGAGCCACCCGCCCACGGTAGGGGCGCAGGAAGGGGAGCAGGCCGCGCAGGGTGGAGAACGCTCGGCGCGGAACGGGGGCATCGGTGTCGGGCATACAGAATTATTGCCGCTTCGCCCGTTCGCCGACAGCCCGCCCGCACTGGGCTATGCTTCGGTCAGTGCCCACCCACCGCCACCGATCCGCCCTCATGAAAGCGCACATCCTGCAGCACGTTCCCTTCGAAGGCCCCGCTTACATCGGCCAATGGCTGGCACAACGGGGGGCCGACATCCGCTACACCCGCTTCTGGGCCTCCCCCGCGCTGCCCGACCCGGCTGAGGTCGGACTGCTGGTGGTGATGGGCGGACCGATGAGCGTCAACGACGAAGCGGAATTCCCCTGGCTGGTGGAAGAGAAGCGCTTCATCGCCGAAGTAATCGCCCTCAATCGCCCGGTGCTGGGCATCTGCCTCGGGGCGCAACTCATCGCCAGCGCCCACGGTGCACGCGTGTATCGCAATGCCGAGAAGGAAATCGGCTGGTTCGAGGTTGCGGCCGCCACGTCCGCAGGCAGCACGGATCACACGGACACGCCGGTACCGCGCTTCGAATTCCCGGCGCGCACCGCCGTGCTGCACTGGCACGGCGAGACCTTTGACCTGCCGCCTGGCGCTCGACTGCTCGCCAGCAGCGCCGCCTGCAGACACCAGGCCTTCCAGCTCGGCGAACGCACGGTAGGCCTGCAATTCCACCTCGAGATGACGCCCGAAAGCCTGCACGCGATCGTCCACCACTGCCGCGACGAGCTCGTGCCGGCGCGCTGGATTCAGGACGAGGCTACGATCCTGGACGGGGCACCGGATCACTTCGCCATGACCCACGCCTTGATGGATCGCCTGCTCGACTGGCTCACACGCACGCCACACACAGCACACGCATGACTTCAGAGCATGCAGAACGGATCGACAGAATGGTGCAACCCTGTCCCGCAGATCCAAGCTCACACACCGCATTTCCGGGAGATCCGCCATGTCCTTCGCAAGCCCCGCAGCGCCTCCATCCTTCCTGCGCGCCCTGCTGCTCGCGCTCTGCACGCTGCTGCTGACCGGCCTCACCGGCTGCGCGAGCTTCACGCATCGGGAGCAGGTGCGCATCAACGTCGTCGGGCTGGAGCCAATTCCGGGCGAAGGCATGGAGATGCGCTTCAAGGTGAAGCTGCGTGTGCAGAACCCCAATGAGCGCGCGATCGATTTCGACGGCATCGCGCTCGACCTCGACCTCAACAATCGCCCCTTCGCCAGCGGCGTCAGCGACCGCAGCGGCAGCGTGCCGCGTTTCGGCGAGGCGCTGATCGAGATCCCGGTGTCGGTGTCGGCCATCGCAGTAGTGCGTCAGGCGCTGGGAGTGATCGAAGGCGAGGGCAAGGCCGAAGTACCCTACACCTTGCGCGGCCGGCTCGCCGGCGGGCTGATCGGCAGCATGCGTTTTTCGGATTCCGGCACCCTGAAGCTGCCCGACCCATTGAAGACGCCCCGCTGACCGGCGGCACGCCTTGCGGAACCCGCGATTGATCCAGCGCATGAACACCTCATCACGGGACATCTAGAATGCAGCGACACTTCCGCCCTCCACAGGGACACATACCGAACGCATGGACAACGACCGCCCCACCGGGCCTGCACTGACCCTGACGCTGGACGAGGCCACGCGCACGCTCAGCGCCAGCGTCGCGCCCGACGCCCGCTTCCCGCGTGTCGACGCGATGTGGCTGCGCAGCCGGCTCGAAGCCGCCGGCTACGGCAAGCTGCAGATCCGGCCCGAGCCGATCAAGCACCTGATCGCACGCTACAACGCGGGCGAGACCGTGCCGCCGATCGAGATCGCCCATTGTGTCGATGCCAGCCTCGAGCTCGTAGTCGCACTCGATGGGCTCACCGCGCGCCTGAACCTCGTTCCCCCCAAGGGTGGCAAGCCCGCCACTGAATCCGATCTGCGCGCGCTGCTCGCAAGCAAGGGTGTCTTCGAAGGCGTGCTGGACGAAGCGATCGCGGATACCATCGCCGCCGGCAAGGCCGAGGACCTGGTCATCGCCCGCGGACGGGAACCCGTTGCCGGTGAGGACGGGCAGCTCGAGAGCCTGTTACCTGAGACACGCGAACGCGTCCCGAGCGTGCACCCCAGCGGACGCACCGACTATCGCGACCTCGGCGAGGTGCTGGTGGTGCATGCCGGCGATGCACTGATGCGCCGCCACCCCCCCACGAATGGCACCGAAGGCCTGAGCGTCTGTGCTCGCCCGGTGCCCGCCAAGCCTGGTCGCAACGTGGTCTTCGCCGCCGGCCTGCGCGGCGTGGCGCCCGCAGCTGACGACCCCGACCTGCTCGTGGCAAGCACCGACGGCCAGCCACTGAAGGTGCGCGGCGGCATCATAGTCGAGCCGGTGTTTACCGTAGACGCGGTAAATATGGCCACCGGAAACATCGTCTTCGACGGCACTGTCCGCGTACGCAACGACGTACAGGCGGGCATGACGGTACGCGCGACCGGCGACATCGAGATCGGCGGCGCGGTCGAGAACGCAACCCTGGAGGCTGGCGGAAACATTGTCGTGCGAGGCGGGGTCGTCGGCAGCCTGGGCGCCAAGGGCGCAGCCAAGGACACCAACGCCCACGCAATCCGCTGCGAAGGCAGCTTCTCCGCCACCTATGCCCAGCAGGCGCGCATCTGCGCCGGCGACTCGATCTTCATCGATGATCTGGTCATGCAAAGCCAGCTTGAAGCCGCAAACCACGTCCGCGTCGGACATGAGCGCCGCGGTCACATCGTCGGCGGGCTGACACGTGCCGGTCTATCCGTGCATGCGCGCGTGATCGGCGCCCCGAACCGCATCCGCACCGAGATCGAAATCGGCAGCGATCCTGCCCTTGCCCGCGCCGTGCAGGACAAGGCCTCAGCGCGCGACCAAAGGGAGAACAAGCTGCTCGAGATCGGCAAGCTGCTCACCCTGGCCGATCGCAGCCCGGGGAAGATCGCAGCCGAGATCATCGCCCGCGCAGAGGAAACCGCCGCCACCCTGTCTACAGAGATTGAAACCCTGCGTGGCGAGGAAGAAGGCCTGCGCCACCACTTGATGCTGGTCCAGCAGGCACGCGTGAACGCAGAGAGTGCGATGTACGAGGGCTGCGTCATCGCCATGGGCGAAAACACGCTGCGCATCCCACACGACCGCGGACCGAGTACGGTTCGCCTTGCAGACCAGAAGCTCGGCGTGTTTCCGCTCGAGGACGACAGCCACCTTGGCGCACCGCAGCGGCCGGAATCCGCCGCACTTCAACGCTGAGCCCACACGTGCAACGGGCCCTGCGTGGGGCCCGTCCTATGCTGTGCGCTGGATGCTCCGGATGCGCTTACTTCAACGCCGCGAGCGCCGCCGCGTAGTCCGGCTCCTGCTTGATCTCGGGTACGCGCTGCGCGTAGACGACCTTGTCATTCGCATCCACGATCACGACCGCGCGCGCGGTCACGCCCGCGAGCGGACCGGTGGTGATCGCCACACCGTAGTCCTGGGCGAACTGGGGGTTGCGGAAGGTCGACAGCGTATGCACGTTCTGCAGGCCTTCAGTCTCGCAGAAACGCTTGGCGGCGAAAGGCAGATCGGCCGAGATGACCAGCACCACGGTGTCGGCGAGACCGGCAGCGGCCTCATTGAACTTGCGCGCCGAAGCCGCACACACCGGGGTATCCAGGCTGGGCACGATGTTCAGCACCTTGCGCTTGCCGGCGAAAGCGCCAAGGCCGACGTCCGCCAGGTCAGCGCCGGTGAGGCTGAAGGCGGGCGCAGCATCGCCGGCCTGCGGGAAACGGCCCGCCACTTCGATCGGGTTGCCGCCGAGGGTTACTTTGCTCATGTTTCTGCTCCTGTGGGTGAGGTGGTTACCGGCTTGTTCGTCGGGCGCCGGCTGATCCGCCTATTAGCCTACACCAAGCCCTTGCCTGCTGCCCGACCGTTCAGCGCCCAACCCGGGACAGCTTGAGCAGACGCGAACCGCGGTCGATCATGACCGTCAGCAGCACCATCACCAGCAGGTAGGTGCCGGCACGCTCGAAGCGGAACCACTCGAAGTTGAAGCTGAACTGGAAGCCCAGGCCACCAACGCCAATCAGTCCGAGCACCACCGCTGCGCGCACGTTGCTCTCGAACTGGAAGAAGCTGTAGGTCATCCAGTCGCGCCACACGCGCGGCACTGCCACCAGACCATAGGTCGCCAGGCGCGAGGCGCCGCACGTGGGCTCGAAGCGGCGCAACGGCTGGTTGTCCACCGCTTCGCCGAAGACCCGGGTGAGCACACCCAGCGTGTGCAGCGCAATCGCCAGCGTGCCCGCTACCAGGCCCGGACCGAAGAAGGCGATGCACAGGAAGGCCCACATCACCTCGGGCACACCGCGTGCGATCACCGCGGCTGCGCGCGCGGCCGCGAGCTGCAAGGCGCGCAGCACGCGCAGCCAGGGCGCCGGCGTCTCGCCACTGAAGCGCGCGGCATGTAGCTGGAAACTGGCCGAGTGCGGGTAGGTCAGCAGGATCGCAGCCGCCACGCCGAGCATCGTACCAACCACCGCGATGGCGAGCGGGATCGCCGCTGACTCAAACACCCGCCACACGAACCACTTCTGCAGTGCCTGCTGCCAGGCGAGCCAAGCCGATGGCCGCCAGAAATCGAGCACGCCATGGGTGGCGAAGAGTTCGACCGCCTTGCCCTCGCCGGCCCGCGCGCTGACTCTGGCCGGGTCACCAAAGCCGATCGCGGCGAGGTCGAGTTCGGGCCGCAGCAAGCGTTCGAAGAAGCGCAGTTTGCCCCAGGCCTCGCCGCTCAGCAGCTCCATGGCGGGCGCAAGATGGTTTCGCGCCGCCCCATCCTCTCCCCCCCGGTCGCCCCAGCCCATGAACCAGAGCGACCACAGCAACGCCAGCACAACCAGTGCGCTAGCCAGCCAGGGACCCGGCGGCGGACGGGCGCCCCCCCGCGTGACAGGCGAAGACATGGACCCGCTTGCAACCCGGCCCGGGTGTAGCGCATCCACGCACACCGGCGACTGCGGTCCATCGCCCAGCCCATCGCCACGACCGGCCACCACGCAAGAGGCCCCGCCGCCCTGGCGGGACGAGTCACCGCGCAACTGGCGACGGAGGGTGTTGCTGGCGAGGTCCGCCGCCAGCGTCAGCAACAGGGTGAACAGGATCAGCGTGCTCACCTTATCCCAGGCACCGAAGCGCACCTGGTACCAGATCTCCGAGCCCAACCCGCCGCCGCCCACCGCACCGATCACCGCGGCGTTGCGGATCGCGCATTCGGCGCGCATCAGCGTGAAGGACAGCACATTGCGCGAGGCGAGCGGGCGGATGCCGTACAGAAAGGTCGCCAGCCGCCCACCGCCGAGGCTGCGCACCTGGGCATAGCGCGCCGGGTCTACGCTGTCCCACAGCTCGCTATACACCTTGGCGAGGATGCCGGTGATGTTGAGCGCCAGCGCGAGGGCACCGGTCAGCGGGCCAAGACCGATCAGCGCCACCAGGATGATCGCCCACACGAAATCCGGCACGGCACGCAGGATATCCTGCGCCAGCCGGCAGGCGGCGCACAGCAGCGCGGCCGGAGAGCGCAGCGGCAGGCTCCGCCAGAGGCGCGTGAGCAGGCCGCCACCGGCTACGGCACGCTCCTCGCCGACGCACACGGCACGGCTCGCCCCCATCGCCAGCGGCCAGGCCAGCATCACCGCCAGCGCCGTGCCGAGAATGGCTGCAGACAGGGTCTGCAGGGTCAGATCCATGGCATTGCGCACGAAGTCCGGCGACAGGTCGGGGCGGGCGAAGGCTGCCAGCCAGGCGCCGATGCGCGCCGCAGCCTGTGCGCGGCGTTCGGCGTCCGTAAGCGCGCTCCAATCCCAGTCCGCTGCAGAGAAGGCCAACAGCATTGCCAGCAGCACGGCGAGCAGGGCAACGAAATGGCCCAGCGGACGGCGCGCATGGCACGCTCCCGAAGCCAGCGCGAGCGTGCTCATCCCATCCCTCCGACAGCGTCGGTCAAGGGAGCATCCGGAGCCGAGCCTCTCGCGGCCACGCTGGCGTACGCTGCGCGATGCCCTGAGGTCGTCCATCCGCTCACGCCGGTACCTCGATCTCGTCCAGGTGCAAGGCGCGATACTCGGCACCGTAGAGATCACGCAACATTCCCTGCGTGATCTGCGCCGGCTCACCCTGCCAGAACAGGCGACCGCCACGTAAGGCGATAACGCGGTCGAAATGGCCTTGGAGCAGATCCAGCGTGTGCAGATTGACCACCAGCGTGACCCCGTCGCGCCGTGCCAACTCACCCAGCAGACCGATGATCTCGCGGCCGAGGCGCAGATCGAGCGCGCTCACCGGCTCATCGGCCAGCACCAGCCTCGGTTGCTGAACGATCAGGCGGGCAACCGCGACACGCTGCTGCTGGCCGCCCGACAGCTCGTCGGGCAGCGCCCACAGCTTGTCGGCGAGTTCGACGCGAACCAGCGCCGCGCGCGCACGCTCGATCTGCTGAGGCCACAACAGCGACAGCAGCGCGCGTGCGATCGACCAGTGGCCGAGGCGGCCCATGAGCACGTTGTGCACCACTCGCAACTGCGGAATCAGGTTGTCCTGCTGATGCAGGAAACCCACCGCCCGTCGCAGCCGCGCCAGCCGCCGCCCGCGCAGATGACGCGTATCCTCACCCAGCGTGAGCACATGCCCGGCCGCAGGCTTCACCAGCCCCGATACGAGCCGAAACAGCGTGGTCTTGCCCGCCCCGGAAGGGCCGATGACGGCGACACGCTCACCGGGCGCAATATCCAGGCTGATGTCGTCGAGTACGCGCTGGCCGCCATAGGCAACCGCCGCCGCCGCCAGGCGCACCGGCGGTAGCGAACACGCCGGAACGTCGGGAGAGTCGATGTTCATGATGAGATCGATGAAGGGCATGCGACGCACGCGGCGCGCACCCATGCTGTCTGATGAACCGGACGGTGGGCGCGAGGCTTGCCCGCACCTGCGAACAAGCTCTCCACAGCCGCCCGCCCTCGGGGAAGGGCCCGCGCGGCGCTCAGCCGCCGATGTCGAGCCCGGACTCGAGCAGGTCGACGTAATGCTGCCACTCACCGACCTCGGCTTCGACGAAGCTGCCGGCCTTGAGGTACTTCAGCACCTGTGCCCCCTCGGGCGTGCTGCCGTCGATCGACAGCAGCGCGCTGCGCAAGGCCGTCAGCAGTTCGGGGCCGAGGTCGGCACGGGCGGCAAGGGCGTAATCGATGTAGGTCGGGGTCTTGTAGACGATCGGCGCACGGGCCTTGAGCGCCTCGTCGGCCTTGTCCCAGGACGCGTAGTTCAGGGCGCCGAGCTGATGCGTGCCGTCGGCCACCATGCGCAGGGTCACGTCGTGACTACCCGAATAGGCCACGGTGCGGAACACCTTCTCCGGCGTGCTCGCGGTCTGGTCCATGAAGAACTTGCGCGGCATCACGTGCCCGGAGGTGCTGCTCTTGCTGCCGAAGGTGAAGCTCCAGCCCTTGCCCTGGGCCGCTTTGGCGAGTGCGGCGAGATCGTTCACCGGCGTCAGGCCGGTCGACGGGTTGGCGATGAAATAGCTGACGAAGCGCTTGTCGATGTCGCGGCAGCCCAGCACGGTGAGCGCTTCGCCCATCTGCATGCGCGCCTGCGCCGTGGTCACGGCACCGAGCCAGGCAATGTGGGCACGGCCGGTCGCAAGCGCGGTGACGCTGGCGGCGTAGTTCTCGACGTGCATGTACTCGACCGGAATGCCTGTTGCCTGGCCGAGCAGGCGCGCCAATGCGCCGAAATGCTCGCGCATGCGATCGGCGTCGCCGTCGTCCGGAATTGCGGTAATGACCAGTCGGGCCGGCGGCTGTGCGGCAAACGCCGCGCCAGAACTTGAACCCAGGACGCCAGCGAGCGCGAGCGCAGCCGAAGACAGCATAAAGCCTCTGCGTCCTGCAGAATGGATGTCGTGCATGAACTACTCCCGATTTTCGGCAGCCGGCGCGCGAACGCACGGCAAGCCAGCCGTCCCGGTGCAGGTGCGCCGGGACTTAATCCGCCCGGTGCAATGCCGGGCAACGAGGCGCGGAGAGAACGCTCCGCGGCGGGCGGGCCGAACGAAGATCGGCCACGATTGCCTGCCAAGGCGCGCATGCTACCGCGTTCGGGAGCAGCTTGCAGCGGGCGTGCGCACCCGCCGGCTTCGGTAGCCTCAGCGCACCATTGCGCGCAGACGGGCGATGCGGTCCTGGGTGGACGGGTGGGTGGAGAACAAGCCGCGCAGCCCCCCGCCGGAGAGCGGGTTCATGATCATCATCTGTGCCGTCTCGGGATGCTGTTCGGCGGTATGCATCGGAATGCCACGCGCGTAGGCGTCGATCTTGGCGAGCGCGCTGGCGAGCGACTCGGGGTCGCCGGAGATCTCCGCGCCGCCACGGTCCGCACCGAACTCGCGCGTGCGGCTGATCGCCATCTGGATGACCATGCCGGCCAGGGGCGCGAGGATCATCATCACGATGCTCACGATGGGGTTGGGACGGTTCTCGCCGTCACGCCCGCCGAAGAACATGCCGAAGTTGGCAAGCATCGAGATCGCGCCGGCGACCGTCGCCGAGATGGTCGAGATCAGGATGTCACGGTTCTTCACGTGCGCCAGTTCGTGCGCCATCACACCGCGCAGCTCACGCTCGGAGAGCATGCGGATGATGCCGCTGGTGGCCGCAACCGCGGCGTTCTCAGGGTTGCGTCCGGTGGCGAAGGCGTTGGGCTGGGCCTCGTCGATGATGTACACCTTGGGCATGGGCAACTCGGCGCGGCGCGCGAGCTCGGCGACCATGTTGTACAGATAGGGCGAAGAGGCGGCATCGACCTCGCGCGCCTTGTACATCTTCAGCACCATCTTGTCCGAGAACCAGTAGGCCCAGACGTTCATCGCGCCGCCCATCACGAGCGCGATCAGCATGCCCTGCTGGCCGCCGATGGCCGCGCCCATCGCGCCGAACAGGGCGACGATGCCGGCCATCAGGATGGAGGTCTTGATCCAGTTTCCGAACATTGCGGGATCCTTCCTGCAAGATTGATTCGTCAGTGTAGCTTGGGGCGCCCGGGGCCGCCTTCAAGGCCGCTTCGGACGCCGCCAGCGCTCATGCTGCAGATGCGAAGCGCTCGCCGACAGAGACCGGGAATCCACGCAGGAATTCCCCTGCGGGCAGGCGCTTGCTGCCCGGGCGCTGTAACACCGTGCAACGCAAAGCGTCACGGCCACAGGCGATGGTAATGCCGCCGTCGTCGGCCGCGAGCACGGTGCCAGGCGCGCCGTCGCCGGGCACGACCTCTCCAGCCCAGCACTTCACCAAGGTGTCGCGCAGGCTGGAGGCCGCCCCGGGAAAGGGATCGAAAGCGCGCAGCATGCGCTCGATGTCGTTCGCCGGGCGTGTCCAGTCGATCACGGCCTCGGCGCGGGCGATCTTGGCGGCGTAGGTTACCCCCTCGGCCGGCTGCGGCGTTGCGATCAGCCCACCGCGCGGCAGGGCGGCCAGCGTCTCGACGATGCACTCGCCCCCCAGCGCTGCAAGGCGATCATGCAGGCTGGCCGTGGTGTCGGTCGGCAGGATGGCGGTGGCGCGCCTGAGCAGCATGGCGCCGGTGTCCAGTCCCTCGTCCATCTGCATGATGGTGATACCGGTCTCGGCGTCACCCGCCTCGATCGCGCGGTGAATCGGGGCTGCACCCCGCCAGCGCGGCAGCAGCGAGGCGTGGATGTTCAGACAGCCCAGGCGCGGCAAATCCAGCACCTCCTTGGGCAGGATCAGACCGTAGGCAGCCACCACCAGCACGTCGGGCGCACACGCGGCGAGGCGTGCGCGCTGCTCCTCGGTGCGCAGCTTCTCGGGCTGATCGACCTCGATGCCGCGTGCGAGCGCAAGCGTCTTCACCGCGCTGGGCGTCAGTTTCATGCCGCGCCCGGCGGGGCGGTCGGGCTGGGTCAGCACCAGCGACACCTCATGCCCTGCGGCGAGGATGGCCTCTAGCGCGATCGCGGCGAATTCGGGCGTTCCTGCGAAAGCGACACGCAAGCCGCTGCGAGCCGTGGATGAAGGCGCGGCCATCACGCGGTGATGCGCGCTTTCTTGGCCAGCTTGGCCTTGATGCGGCCGAGCTTGAGCTGCGAGAGATACTCGACGAAGACCTTGCCATCGAGATGGTCGATCTCATGCTGCACACACACCGCGAGCAGTCCATCGGCCTCGAACTCGAAAGATTCGCCTTTTTCGTTCAGGGCGCGAACTTTCACACGTTCGGCACGCGTCACCTTCTCGTAGATTCCGGGTACGGACAGGCAACCTTCCTCATGCACCTGCTCGCCATCGCGCTCGAGGATCTCGGGGTTGATGAGCGCCATGAGACCGGTCTGGTCTTCGCTGACGTCGATGACGATGACGCGCTGATGAAAATCCACCTGGGTCGCGGCCAAACCGATCCCGGGTGCCTCGTACATGGTCTCGGCCATGTCCTTCACCAATTGGCGGATTTCGTCATTCACCTCCGCCACCGGTCGGGCAACCGTGTGCAGGCGAGGATCGGGGTAACGGAGAATGGGTAGGAGAGCCATGAATGCCTTGCTGGGATAAGTCTTTAAGTGCAGAATTTCGAGCGGTTTCGCATGCTCATGCATGCATTACGACGGGATACCGGAGCAGTTTGCGACAGCGCTCGTTACCGGTTTCGACCCTGATCAGTCCGCGGTGTTCCGGGATCCTCCCGGCCAGCTCCGCTCCGACCGGATGCGAACAATGATTCGAATTATATTCCCTCTGCTCGTTGGCTTCGCGACCCTCCTCGGCGCGACCGCTCATGCCCAGTCCGGCGTGCAACTTGCCGACAATGCGCCTGACAGCTACACGGTGGTTCGCGGCGACACGCTCTGGGACATCTCCGGACGCTTCCTCCGGCAGCCTTGGCGCTGGCCTGAAGTCTGGCGCCTGAACCGCGACCAGATCCGCAACCCGCATCTCATCTATCCCGGCCAGGTCATCCTGCTCGACCGCAGCGGCCCGTGGCTGACGATCGGTCAGCGCGTCGGTGCGCAGGACGGGGGCATCCGCCCGAGGATCTACACCGAAGCGCTTGACGCCGCGGTGCCCAGCATTCCGCTGCAGGTCATCGAACCCTTCCTCAACCGCCCGCTGGTCGTGGACCAGCCGCGCCTGGAAGGCTCCGCAACCATCATCGCCACCGAAACCAGCCGCGTTCTGACGGGCTCGGGCGATACCGTGTTCGCAAAGAACGTAGATCCCGATACCGAGGTGTGGCACATCTACCGCCCCGCACGTCCGCTCGAGGATCCGCTGACACGCGAAACCATCGCCTGGGAGGCCGCCTATCTGGGCACTGCCCGCGTCACCGAGCGCGGCAACCCCACCACGCTCGAGATCACCTCCGCAGTCGAGGAAATCGGCGTTGGCGACCTGATGATGCCGAGCGAGACACCGAGCGTTTTCTCCTACGCTCCGCACGCCCCCGAGCAGGACGTTGAAGGCCGCATCATCGCCATCCACCGCGGCGTCACCGAGACGGGCCGTCTCCACGTGGTTGCGCTCAATGTCGGCGAACAGGATGGGGTCGAGCGCGGCCATGTGCTGACCCTGTATCGCAACCGCGGCGTCGCCGAGTACACCGGCGAGGACGGCAAGGAAACCTACCAGTTGCCGGAGAAGCGCTACGGCCTCGTGTTCGTCTTCCGCGTCTTCGATCGTGTCTCCTACGCGCTGGTGATGGAATCAGACGGCCAGGTGACGATTTCCGACGCGGTGCGCAAACCCTGAGTATCGCCGCCCCGGTACGTGCGCACTCACCCGCTTCATGCTGAAGCCCGCAGGGGACGAGCGCTCGCACTGGCTGCGCCTGGCCTCGATCCCGGGGCTGGGCGCAAGCCGTCAGCGCAATCTGCTGGCGGCGTTCGGCCTGCCCCACCACATCTTCAACGCCAACCGCAGCGCGCTCGCTGCGGTCGTGGGGCGCGAATCGGCTGACGCGATCCTTGCGGACCCCGACATCGAAGCCATCGAGCGCAGCCTCGCGTGGGCGGACGAGCCCGGCAACCAGATCCTGACCCTGGCTGACGAGAACTATCCGCAAGGCTTGCTCGACATCGCGGACCCACCGCTGCTCCTGTACGTCAAAGGCCGCCCCGAGCTGCTGCTGCGCAACGGCATCGCACTGGTCGGCGCGCGTTCGGCCACCGCGCAAGGTATGTCCAATGCCGAAGCCTTCGCGCACGCGCTCGCAGGACAGGGCTTCTCCATCGTCAGCGGGCTCGCCCTGGGCATCGACGCCGCGGCACACCGCGGTGCCCTCGCGGCTGGGCCTGAGGGCGGCGGAACGGTGGCGGTCATCGGCACGGGTATCGACCGTATCTACCCGGCACGCAACGCTCCACTTGCGCGCGAGATCGCACATACCGGCGCGGTGGTGAGCGAGCTACCCCTCGGCGCCCCGCCGCTTCCGCACAACTTTCCGCGCCGCAACCGCCTCATCGCGGGCCTCGCGCAAGGAGTGCTGGTGGTGGAAGCTGCAGTGAACAGCGGCTCGCTGATCACCGCCCGTCTGGCCACCGAAAGCGGGCGTGAAGTGTTCGCCATACCCGGCTCCATCCACTCCCCCCTTTCTCGAGGCTGCCACCGCCTGATCCGCGACGGGGCAAAACTGGTCGAGACTGCGGAAGACGTCATCGAGGAGTTGCGCGGCCGGCTCGGTCTGCCCGCCCTCCACGCCGCGCCAGCTGCAAAACGCGGCAGGCGAAGGGTGCCCGCGGACGCAGGGCAAGCGCTGCCGCAGGTCGCGCCCGGCCCCATCCAGCATGCGCTCGAACTCGATGACGAGAGCACCCGCCTGCTCGCACTCATCGGTCAGGAGGCCGTGGACATCGACACGCTGGCGGCACAGGCTGGCTTGACGGTGGATGCCCTCTACGCCATCCTGCTGCCACTCGAGCTGGAGGGCTTGCTGGCCAGATTGCCTGGCGGTCGCTTCCAGCGCACCTGAAACCGGCCGCACCGTCCCGCAAGACCCTCCGCCGCGACGCACCGCACGTCCGGCAAGCGCCGCACCCACAAGAGGCCGCCTTGTTCGACATCCTCGTCTATCTGTTCGAAAGCTACATCCACACCGATGCCTTCCCCGAGACGGACCTGCTCACGCGCAAGCTCTCGGCGGCCGGCTTCGACCAGGAGGACATCTCCGAGGCGCTGGACTGGCTCGCCGGCCTGCGGCGCGTTTCGCGCGACATCCATCCGGGGCTGGCCCCGAGCGCCGGATCCGTGCGCATCTACACGGACGAGGAGCAGGCCCAGCTCGATCCGCGCTGTCGCGGCTTCCTCAGCCTGCTGGAAAGCGCCGGCGTGCTGTCCGCCGCGCATCGCGAGTTGATCATCGAGCGCGCCATGGCGCTGGACGATTTCACGATCACGCTCAACCGTCTCAAGGTCATCGTGCTGATGGTGCTGTGGCAGCAGGACGAGCAGATCGACATGCTGATGGTCGATGAACTGCTGACCGAGGAAGACGACTGGGCCTACGAACCCACGCTGCACTGAACCCAGCCCCTGCACGACTTGTCTGCACCCGCAGGGCGTCCGTATCATCCGCCGCTTCCCAACCGACGCGTCCCCCGTTGGCGCGCCACTCGTTTTCCATAGAGCATGAGCAAGCAACTGATCATCGCGGAAAAGCCTTCCGTCGCGCAGGACATCGCCCGTGCGCTGGGCGGCTTCACCAAGGAGAAGGACTACTTCGAGTCCGACGAATACGTCTTGTCGTCGGCCGTGGGTCACCTTCTCGAGCTCACCGTGCCCGAGGAGTTCGAGGTCAAGCGCGGAAAGTGGACCTTCGCCCACCTGCCGGTCATCCCGCCCCACTTCGCGGTCAAGCCGATCGAGAAGACCGAGGACCGCTTGAAGCTGCTCACCCGGCTCATCAAGCGCAAGGACGTCACCGGCCTCATCAATGCCTGTGACGCGGGCCGCGAGGGCGAGCTGATCTTCAACTTCATCGCCCAGCACGCGGGCAGCAAGAAGCCGATGCAGCGCCTGTGGCTGCAGTCGATGACCGCACAGGCGATCCGCGACGGCTTCGCCCATCTGCGCGCCGCGCAGGACGTCGAGGGCCTGCGCAACGCGGCGATCTGCCGCGCCGAATCCGACTGGCTGATCGGCATCAACGGCACGCGCGCGATGACCGCGTTCAACTCCAAGACCGGCGGCTTCCACCTCACCACCGTGGGCCGGGTGCAGACGCCGACGCTGGCGATGGTGGTCGAGCGCGAGGACCGCATCCGCAAGTTCAAGTCGCGCGACTACTGGGAACTCGAGGCGCGCTTTGGCTGCGCCGCCGGCGAGTACCCGGGGCGCTGGTTCGACGAGAAGTTCAAGAAGCCCGAGGGCGACGAGCACGCCACCGCCTTCCGCCTGTGGGACAAGGCCCAGGCCGAGGCCATCCGCAGCAAGTGTGCAGGCAAGCCGGGCGTGGTCAGTGAAGAGGCCAAGCCCTCCACCCAGTTGTCGCCGCTGCTGTTCGATCTCACCAGCCTGCAGCGCGAGGCCAACGGCCGCTTCGGCTTCTCCGCCCGGGTGACGCTGCAACTCGCCCAGGCGCTGTACGAGAAGCACAAGGTGCTGACCTACCCGCGTACCGACGCGCGCGCCCTGCCCGAGGACTATCTCGCCACCGTGAGCGAGGTCATGCGCACGCTGCCCGACCAGTACGCGCCCTTCGCCAACGAGATCACCAGGCAGGGCTGGGTGAAGCCCAACAAGCGCATCTTCAACAACGCCAAGATCTCCGACCACTTCGCGATCATCCCCACCGGCGCACTGCCGAAGAGCCTGTCGGACGCCGAGCACAAGATCTACGACCTCGTCACCAAGCGCTTCCTGGCGGTGTTCTACCCGGCGGCCGAGTACCAGATCACCACCCGCATCACCCGCGTCGAGGGCGAGGCCTTCAAGACCGAGGGCAAGGTGCTGGTGAATCCGGGCTGGCTGACGGTGTATGGCAAGGAAGCCGCCAACGACGAGAAAGACACCAAGGAAAGCAGCGCCCCGCAGCTGGTCGCGGTGAAGCAGGGCGAGACGGTGTCCACCGAGGACATCGTGGTGAAATCGCTGCAGACCAAGCCGCCAGCGCGCTTCAACGAAGCCACGCTGCTCTCCGCAATGGAAGGCGCGGGCAAGATGGTCGACGACGAGGAGCTGCGCGCGGCGATGGCCGAGCGCGGCCTCGGTACCCCGGCGACGCGCGCGCAGATCATCGAAGGTCTGATCAGCGAGCAGTACATCCACCGCGAAGGCCGCGAGCTGATCCCGAGCGCGAAGGCCTTCTCGCTGATCACGCTGCTGAAGGGCCTGGGCGTCACCGCGCTGACCTCGCCCGAACTGACCGGCGGCTGGGAATACAAGCTCGCGCAGATGGAGCACGGCAAGCTCAGCCGCGAAGCCTTCATGAACGAGATCGCCGAGATGACGCGCGAGGTGGTCGAGCGCGCCAAGCGCTACGAGTCCGACACCGTGCCGGGCGAGTTCGTCACCCTGCAGACGCCGTGCCCCAAGTGCGGCGGGGTGGTGAAGGAGAACTACAAGAAGTTCGCCTGCCAGAGTTGCGACTGGAGCACCTGGAAGATCGTCGCCGGCCGCCAGTTCGAGTACGACGAGATCGAAACCCTGCTGCGCGCAGGCAAGGTCGGCCCGCTGCTCGGCTTCCGCAACAAGATGGGGCGCTTGTTCAACGCCGACATCGTGTTGAACGAGGACAAGCAGCCCACCTTCGACTTCGGCCAGCCGAAGGAGGGCGAAGAGGTGGAGGCGGTGGACTTCTCCGCGCAGGAGAGCATCGGCGCCTGCCCGAAATGCGCCAGCCGCGTGTTCGAGCACGGCATGGCCTACGTGTGCGAGAAGTCGGTCGGGCCGGGCAAGAGCTGCGATTTCCGCTCCGGCAAGATCATCCTGCAGCAGCCGATCGAGCGCGAGCAGATGGCGAAGCTGCTGACCGAAGGCAGGACCGACCTGCTCAAGGGCTTCGTATCGGCACGCACGCGGCGCAAGTTCTCCGCCTTTCTGGTGCGCGGCAAGGACGGCAAGGTTGGCTTCGAATTCGAGGCCAAGGCACCGAAGGCGCCCAAGGCAGGTGCCAAGACCGCGGCAGAGAGGGAATCCGACGAGGCACCCGCGCCCAAGCGAGCGTCAACCCGCAAGAAGGCGGGCTGATCCAGCAGGATTGGACCTGGCACAGTGAACGCCGCAAATGAGAAACGGACTCAAGGGCCCGTTTCTCATTTGATCACCGCCTGCCGGCGGCTCAAGCTTCGAGCAGGCTGCGCAGCATCCAGGCGGTCTTCTCATGCACCTGCATGCGCTGGGTCAGCAGGTCAAGCGTGGGCTCGTCGCTCGCCTTGTCGGCGATCGGGGCAATGCTGCGTGCGGTCTTGATCACCGCTTCCTGGCCCTGCACCAGCAGGCGGATCATTTCCTGCGCGCTCGGAACACCTTCGGGCTCGCTCATGCTGGTGAGCTTCTGGAACTCCTTGTAGGTACCAGGGGCCGGGAAGCCCAGGGCGCGGATGCGCTCGGCGATCTCGTCCACCGCCAGTGCGAGTTCGTTGTACTGCGTTTCGAACATCGTGTGAAGCGTGTTGAACATCGGCCCCGTCACGTTCCAGTGGAAGTTGTGCGTGGTCAGGTACAGCGTATAGCTGTCGGCCAGCAGGCGGGACAGGCCTTCCGCGATCTTCGCGCGATCCTTCTTGTTGATGCCGATATCGATATCCATGCCGACTCTCCTTTCGATGCGTTGTTCATGGGGGGCACCCTTCGGTGCCGCGTACATTCAGATGCTAAGCCAATCCCGCCGATTGATCCAATTGATCATGGAGATCCCCTTCATCCAGAAGGGCTATCACGACGGCTTGCGGCCGACGGGCTTCACGCCGGGAAGACCGCTGTCCAGGATCGCAGTGCGCAACACATCGATCGCACCGCTTCGGGGATAGGTCACCCGCCACGCCAGCGCGACCCGGCGCGAAGGCTGCGGATCGGAGAAGGGGCGCACGGACACGAGCGGATTCTGCGTCGATGCATCATCGGCTGCGGAGCTCGGCAGCACGGTGACACCTAGGCCGGTGGCGACCATGTGCCGGATGGTTTCCAGCGAACTGCCTTCCAGCGTGCGTTGCAGGCCGCCAATGTTGCGGCAGCTCGGGCACACCTCGAGCACCTGCTCACGGAAACAGTTGCCTGCACCGAGAAGCAGTAGCTGATCGTCGGCCAGGTGCTCGGCCGAGATGGATTTCTCCGCCGTCCAAGGGTGTTCCACCGGCAGCAGCACACGGAACGGCTCGTCATAGACCGGCTGGGCGACGATACCCGGCTCTTCGTAGGGCAGGCTGAGGATGATCACATCGAGCTCACCACGCTTGAGCGCCTCGGACAGACGCGCAGTGAAGTTCTCCTGGATGATCAGGGGCATCTTGGGCGCGAGTTGGTGCACGCGCGGGATCAGCCTCGGCAGCAGGTAGGGGCCGATCGTGTAGATCACGCCAACGCGCAGCGGCCCGGAGAGCGGATCCTTGCCGGCCGCGGCGATCTCCGCGATCTGGCTCGCTTCCATAAGCACCTTTTCCGCCTGCGTGACGATCTTTCGGCCGGTCTCGGTGATCTTGACTTCGGCGGCGCTGCGCTCGAAGAGCTGGATGCCGAGTTCTTCCTCGACCTTTTTCACCGCGACCGACAGCGTTGGCTGGGAGACGTGGCATTTCTCGGCTGCGCGGCCGAAATGGCGCTCATGGGCGAGTGCGACGAGATAGCGTAAGTCGGTGAGGGTCATGAGGTGGGCGGACAATCCAGTCCGGGCAACCGATGCAGGCGATGGCGAATGTTACCCCGTAAGGCGCGACAGGTGCTCAGCCAGCCCCCGCTGAGGATGGGTATACTGCGCACTCCGTGCCCACGCTGCTTCCCGCGCCGATGCCGTTTCATGCCACCCGACTCCCCTCGTCAATCATCGCCCTGATGACCCTGGGCATCGGGCTGTCGGTGCAGGCGGAAGAGAGCTTCTTCCAGCCGCTGCCGGTCGTTCTGAGCGCATCGCGCCTGCCCCAGCCCCTGTCCGACACCCCGGCGGCCATGACCGTACTCGATGCCGAGTTCATCGCAGCCACCGGGTACCGCGACCTGACCCGGCTGTTCCGACTCGTGCCCGGCATGCAGGTCGCCCAGGAGCGCGGCAACCAGCAGTGGGTCACCTATCACGGGCTCGGGGCGGAATACCCCAACCAGATGCAGGTGCTGGTCGACGGCCGCTCCATTTACTCTCCGCACTATTCCGGCGGCGCGAACTGGAGCGCCATTCCGCTGGCGCTGCAGGATATCGAGCGCATCGAGATCGTGCGCGGCTCGAACTCCGCCAGCTACGGATCCAACGCCTTTCTCGGCGTGGTGAACATCCTCACCCGGCACACCGCAGCCGAGACCGGCAGCTCGGTCGGTGTGCGCCTCGGCGGTCATGGCATCGTCGATGTGACTGGCCGTGCAGTCATGCACGATGGGCCGCTGGGGCTGCGCATCACCGCTCAGGAATCACGCGACGACGGCTGGTCTGGTCTGCGCGACGACCAGCGCCTGCGCGTCCTCGGCTTGCGCGGCGACCTTCAGATCGATCCGGCAAATGCGCTTGAGTTCTCCGCAGCCTACAGTGATGGCAAGCTCGGCGTCGGCTACACCGGCACACTGTTCGACGGCAGCGGCGAGCGCAACCTCCGGCAGCGCGACTACTCGCTGCACGCCAAATGGCGCCATGCGCCCTCGGCCGAGGAAGAGTGGCTGCTGTCGTGGTATCACAACAGCGAGCGCACCCGGGATGCCTGGCAGGTGCGTTCGCTTGCGAACTGCGGCGCTCTGTGCGGCCTGCTCCCGGATACCTATGGCGATGTCAACAACAACCGCAGCAGCCAGCGCGATGACATCGAATTCCAGCATCGCTTCGAACCCACGGCAGGGCTGCGCCTGCTGTGGGGTGCGGGCTGGCGCTACGACCGGATCCAGTCGGACTTCCTGTTCAGCGACGGTCGCAAACCCACGCGGCAGGAGTGGCGCCTGTTCGGCAACGGCGAATGGCGCATGGCGCCCGAATGGCTGTGGAACATCGGCGCCATGGCCGAACACATCGAAGGCGACAGTGTACGCTTGGCGCCGCGCGTCTTCCTGAACTGGCAGCCTGACGCCTCGAGCACCTGGCGCCTCGGCCATGCGCGTGCATGGCGCCAGCCCACGCTGCACGAGCGCTGGGTCAACGTGGTCGTCAGCGCCGCGGGGCTTGGTGCGGTCAACCAGCGCCATACCCCCAACCCCGGACTCGGGCCAGCCCGCATCGACACCTGGGAGCTCGGCTACCTGGGCGCCTTCCCGTTCGGCGGCCTGCTCGACGCACGCATCTTTGACGAGCGCATCCGGGACTACATCCACCGCACCCCGGTCGCCCCAACCTTGCCCCTGGATCCGGTGATGGGTTCAACGCAGTGGACCAACATGCCGGGCAGGATCCGTCTGACGGGGATCGAATACCAACTCAGCTTCAAGCCGAGCGCCGGCACAACCCTTTTATTCACCCATAGCGTCATCGACCGCCGCGCTGACGACCCCGTGGTGCGTGGCAGCATCGCGCCGCATACCGCCACCCTGAGCTGGCTGCAGCAACTGGGCGCGTGGCACTCCATGCTGAGTGTGATGCGCATGGGGCCGCTCGAGGCCGGGACGAATCACGTTCCCGGACTGCGTTACAGCGTTCCGGCCTACACCACCCTCGACTGGAGCATGGGCCGCAGCTTCCGGCTCGGAAGCCAGCCGGTTCAGGCGCGCGTGACCGCAACCAACCTGCTCGGCCGCCACCAGGAACTTGCACACAAGCCGCTACAGGCGACGTCACAGTATCGCGCTCGCACACCGAACGAGAGCTCGCCACACATCTACCTGAGCCTGGAGACGACCTTCTAGCGCAGGCCTCCAGGCCGCCCAATACGCTCCACCGCACGCGGGATCTGCAAGCGAATGCGACTCGGGGAACACCGGACGCACTTCGACGTCCACCTCCCGTCGTCGAACCTGGAATTCAGTACGGACTCGATCATGCGCAAACACATCCTCACCACAACTCTCGCCCTTTCGATCGCTGCCGCCCTGCCCGGCACCGCCCTCATCCCCCACGCACATGCCCAGGCGGCGCCGGCCGCCTCCATGGTGAGCCCGAACCGCTACGGGTTGCCGGATTTCGGCGACCTGGTCGAGCAGGTCGGTCCTGCCGTGGTCAACATCCGCGTGGTGCAGCGCAGTACGCAGGGCACGATGGGTGAAAACCCCATGGCCAACGATCCCTTCTACGATTTCCTGCGCCGCTTCGGTGTACCCATGCCCGGCTTCCCCGGCCAGCCCGGCATGGGTCCGCGTGCGCGCCAGGGCATCGGCTCGGGCTTCATCGTCAGCCGGGATGGCTACGTGCTGACCAACGCCCACGTCGTCACGGACGAGAACGCGGATCCCGCGCTCTCGGAGGTCACGGTCACGCTGATCGACAAGCGCGAGTTCAAGGCCTCGGTCGTCGGCGTCGATCGGCGCACAGACGTCGCCCTGCTCAAGATCGACGCCAAGGATCTCCCGGCTGTGAGAATCGGCAACGCCGACGACGCTCGTGTGGGCGAATGGGTGGTGGCCATGGGCTCGCCCTTCGGTTTCGAGAACACAGTGACTGCGGGCATCATCTCGGCCAAGGCACGCAGGTTGCCGGACGAAACCTATGTGCCCTTCATCCAGACCGACGTCGCGATCAACCCGGGCAACTCGGGCGGGCCGCTGTTCAACCTCGCGGGCGAGGTGATCGGCATCAACTCGCAGATCTACTCACGCTCGGGCGGCTTCATGGGCATCTCGTTCGCGATCCCGATCGACGTCGCGATGAACATCAAGGACCAGCTCGTGGAGCATGGCCGCGTACAACGAGGGCGTCTGGGCATCGCCATCCAGGGCGTCGACAAGGATCTCGCGCAGTCTTTCGGACTCGCGGAGGCCTACGGCGCGCTGGTCGCCAGCGTGGAGCCGGACAGCGCGGCCGAGAAGGCGGGCCTGCAGGCGGGCGACGTCGTGCTGAGCGTGGATGGTCGCCGCATCAACGATTCAGCGGAATTGCCGCGGGTGATCGGTGAAAAGCGGCCCGGCACCCGGGTGAAGATGGAAGTCTGGCGCGACGGCCGCAGTCGCAGCATCACCGCGACGCTGGACGAGATGAAAACCGAGACGCTTGCCAGCGCGGGCGAGGCGACACCCAGCCAGGTCGAGCGTCTGAACGAACGACTCGGACTCAGCGCGCGCACCCTGACCGCCCAGGAAGCAGCGGAACTGAGCCTGCGCGGCGGCGTGATCATCGAGAGTGTCGACGGCCCTTCCGCCCGGGCCGGGCTGCAGCGAGGCGACGTGATCCTTGCGGTGAACAACCAGCAGGTGAAGAACGTCACTGAACTGCGCGCCCTGCTCGAGGGGGCGGGTAATCGCTTCGCGGTGCTGATCCAGCGTGGAAACGCCCGCATCTTCGTACCTGTCCGCATCGAGTAAGCCGACGGACAGCAGCAGGAAAGCCTGCGCCGCCGCCAAGTCTGGTCGGCGACGCAGGCACGTTCAGAAGCGGAAACGCGCAACCGACTCCTGCAGCCGAGAGGCGAGTTCGCCGAGTTCGCGCGCCGAAGCGACCGTTTGCTCCAGCGCCTGGTTGTTGTTCTGCGCCATGCCTGCGATCTCGCCAATGCTATGCGTGACGGACTCACTCGCATTGCGCTGCTCTCCGGTCGCGTCGGCAATACGGTCCAGGCCCTCGCCAACCTCCACCACCAGCGAGTTGGCCGCTGCCAGCACCTGCTGCACCGCGTCGGCCATCTCGCGGCTGGAGGCGAGGTGATCCAGGCCGCGGTCGATTGCCGACTGCACGGAATCAGAACGGCTGGTGACCTCGCGCGTGATGGTGTCGATCTCGCCGGCCGATTTGGCCGACTTCTCCGCCAGCTTGCGTACTTCGTCCGCGACGACCGCGAAACCCCGCCCCTGCTCGCCGGCACGCGCTGCCTCGATCGCGGCATTGAGCGCGAGCAGGTTGGTCTGCTCGGCAATCTCGCGCACCTCACCGGTCATGCGCGTGATGGCCTGGGCAGATGCCACGAACGCCGACACCGCGTCGGCCATCTGTCGCACCGCTGTCTCGACTCCCCCGACCTCGCCAACCAGGCGGGCGAGACTCTGCGTGCCCTCCTGGGAGCGCCGCAGGCTGTCATGCGAGCGTTCCCGAACGCCTGCGGTACGCGTGGCGATGTCGGAGATGCTCTCCACCATCGCATCGACCGCATTTGCAGCCGTGACCGAGCTTTCATTCTGCCGGTGCGAGCTCTCCGCAACCCTTTCCGCATCCTTGGCCAGACCATGCGCAGCCTGCGTCACCGAGGTCGCCGAATCCCCAACCTGGCGCACGAGCCCGCCCAGGGTCGAGAGCATCTGGTTGAAGGAGCTCGCGGCACGCCCGATCTCATCACCAGCGCGCACCGGCAACCGGCGCGTCAGGTCGCCGCCGCCCGCGGCAATCTCGGCCATCCCGGCATTGAGCTGGTCGAGCGGGCGGGTAACGAAGCGGCTGATGAAGAAGTAGACGAAACCGATCAGCGGTATCGACACCAGGAGCGCAAATGCGATGCTTTCGTTGCGGAACTCCGTCACCGCCGCATTCGCCTTGTCGAGCGAGATCCGCATCGACACCGCACCCAGAGGGGTTCCTTCGCCAGGGCAATCGCACCTTCATGTCATAACCCCGAGCAGTTCGGCACGAAATTCGTCAATGGTCGCAGCCAGCATGCGCTTGGACTTGATGCTCGCCT
>NZ_JBNCAR010000034.1:0-35825 GCF_051280715.1 Thauera sp. AutoDN2
GTGCCTTCATGCTGAACAGATCATCTGACCGCCACAGCGGTCACAAGTCCATTTGCGCCCCCTTCGGTGGGCGTAACCGAAAAGTTCACGAGCTCTGAGTCGAGGGGTTGGGAGGGCCGATTATGCCCCGGGGCGCCGTGGATCACTCGCCTGGCGCCTTGGTCGGGGCAATGCGCAGCGGGACTGTGACCGGGCCGTCGTTCACGAGTTGCACCTTCATGTCGGCGGCAAAGCGGCCGGTCTGCACCTGCGGGTGGGCGGTGCGCGCGCGGGCGACGAAATGCGCATAGAGCGCCTGGCCGGTCTGCGGGTCGGCGGCGTTGGCGAAGCTGGGCCGGTTGCCGCCGGAGGTGTCGGCTGCGAGCGTGAACTGACTCACGATCAGCAGTCCGCCTTCGACATCGTGCACCGAGCGGTTCATCTTGCCGGCCTCATCGGCAAAGATGCGCAGCTTGAGCATCTTGGCGAGCAACTTGTCGGCCTCGGTCGGGGTGTCTCCGCGCTCGGCGCACACCAGCGCGAGCAGACCGTGGCCGATCTGCCCGATGGTTTCACCGTCGACGATCACGCGCGCTTCGGAGACGCGTTGCACCACTGCGAGCATTCGGGCTCCTTCACAAGAAAGACGCCACCCGCAGGTGGCGTCGAGAGCGATTGCGGCCGTCGCGCGGGCGACGGCGGGCTTGCGTCAGACCGCCGCCAGCGCCTGCTCCAGGTCGGCAATGATGTCGTCGATGTGCTCGATGCCGATCGACAGGCGCACCATGTCGGGCGACACGCCGGCCTTGGCCAGTTCGGCGGGCGAGAGTTGGCGGTGCGTGGTCGAGGCCGGGTGGCAGGCGAGTGACTTGGCGTCGCCGATGTTGACCAGGCGGGTGATGAGCTTCAGCGCGTCCTGGAAGCGGCCGCCCGCTTCGAAGCCACCCTTCACGCCAAACGACAAGATGCCCGAGGCGCGCCCGCCCATGTACTTCTGCACCAGGGCGTGGTCGGCGTGGTCGGGCAGGCCGGCGTAGTTCACCCATTCGACCTTGGCGTGCTTCTTCAGGTACTCGGCGACCTTGATCGTGTTGGTGCAGATGCGGTCCATGCGTAGCGCCAGGGTCTCGATGCCTTGCAGGATCAGGAAGCTGTTGAAGGGCGAGATGGCCGCGCCGGTGTTGCGCAGCGGCACCACGCGCGCGCGGCCGATGAACGCGGCGGCGCCCAGGGCCTCGGTGTAGACCACGCCGTGGTAGGACACGTCGGGCTCGTTCAGGCGCTTGAAGCGCGCCTTGTGCTCGGCCCACGGGAACTTGCCCGAATCGACGATGGCGCCGCCGATCGAGTTGCCGTGGCCGCCGAGGTACTTGGTGAGCGCGTGCACCACGATGTCGGCGCCGTGCTCGAAGGGGCGGCACAGGTAGGGCGAGGGCACGGTGTTGTCCACAATCAGCGGCACGCCGGCCTTGTGCGCGATCTCGGCGAGCCGCCCGATGTCGGTGACGTTGCCGAGCGGGTTGCCCACCGATTCGCAGAAGATCGCCTTGGTGCGCTCGTCGATCAGGGCAGCGAAGCTGTCCGGGTCGCGGTAGTCGGCGAAACGCACCTGGATGCCGAACTGCGGCAGGGTGTGGGCGAACAGGTTGTAGGTGCCGCCGTACAGCGTCGAGGCTGAGACGATGTTGTCGCCGGCTTCGGCGATGGTCTGGATGGCGTAGGTGATCGCCGACATGCCCGAGGCCACGGCGAGCGCGCCGATGCCGCCTTCCAGTTCGGCGACGCGCTGCTCGAGCACCGCGGTGGTCGGGTTCATGATGCGGGTGTAGATGTTTCCCTGCACCTTGAGGTCGAAGAGATCCGCGCCGTGCTGGGTGTCGTCGAAGGCGTACGAGGTGGTCTGGTAGATCGGCACCGCGACGGCCTTGGTGGTGGGATCGGGCGAATAGCCGCCGTGCACGGCGATGGTTTCTAGCTTCATGCGTGAGGTCTCCCCTTCGGTGATGGTGGCGTGGAGTATAGCCAGCGCGGAAGGGATATCGAAATAACCGCGGATGTTCAGGCGCCGGCATGCCGCCGTTTCGGGTGCGGATGCCTAATCCGCGCCTTCGTCCAGCAGGCAGACCCGGTTGCGCCCGGCGCTCTTTGCGTTGTAGAGGGCACGATCGGCCCTGCTGAGCAGGCGAGCGGGGTCGCGGCCGGTAAGCGGCGTGAGGCCGATGCTGGTTGTGAACCGGATTGCCCCGGAAACGGTAGCGGCCGGGCTGTTCTCGACTGCCTGGCGAAGGCGCTCGGCGAGTGCGCGTGCTTCATCCAGGCTCACGTCGTGCAGCAGCGCAGCGAACTCCTCTCCGCCTAGGCGCGCTGCATCGTCCTGCTGGCGCAGGCTTTGGCGAATCAGGTGCGAAACGTGGCGGAGAACGTCGTCTCCGGTCCCGTGCCCGAAGCTGTCGTTGATGTGCTTGAAGTGGTCCAGATCGAGCATCAGCAGCGCACCACGCCGCTCGGGTTCGCGCTGCAGCGCGTCGATGGCCGCGTCCAGGCAAGCCATGAAGCTGCGGCGGTTGGGCAGGCCGGTCAGCGCGTCGGTTGCCGCAAGCTCGTAGAGCCTGCGTTCGCGCGTCTTGCGCTCGGTGATATCGCGCAGCAGCCACACGCGGCCCAGGCGCCGCCCCTCATGCTCGATCGGCAGCCAGTCGATCTCCATGGTGCCGCCGCTTTCGCTGTCGACCTCGATGCTGCGTCGCTTCTCGCCGGTCGAATCGGGTGCGGGCTGGTGCAGCCAGCCCGCTCGCTCGGTGCCCAGCCGCATGCACAGGGTTTCGTGCTGCAGCCCGATCAGTTCGCCGGGCAGGCCCGGAATGCTGAGAAGCTCGCACAGGCCCTGGTTGGCGGAGCTGATGATGCCGTTCTCGTCCTCGATCAGCACGCCGCCCGGGAAGCGCTCGAGCACCGTGCGCAGGCGCAGTTGTTCGGCGGCGAGGGCCGCCCGGGCGTCGCGCTTGTCCGAAATGTCGATCAGCGTCCACACGACCTTGCTTTGCGGGTCGGTGGGGTCAAGCATGACGGCATGGGCATCGAACCAGCGCTCCGTGCCGCGGTTGTCGAGGAGGGGGAGCTCAAGGTTGATTTGCCCCGTTTCGCGCAGCCGGCGATAGTGCTCGGCCATGCTTGCTTCATGTTGCGGACTGGCGTGGAACTGCGGAGCCTCCATGTCGGCCAGATTGCGCCCCGGGGGCGCAAAGA
Organism: Thauera sp. AutoDN2; assembly: GCF_051280715.1. NCBI lineage: Bacteria > Pseudomonadati > Pseudomonadota > Betaproteobacteria > Rhodocyclales > Zoogloeaceae > Thauera > Thauera sp. AutoDN2. The sequence continues at coordinate 3,226 of NZ_JBNCAR010000034.1, forward strand.
TCGCGCTGGCGCGGCCGTTGGCCTTGAGGATCCGGCGCTGCGGGTCCATCAGGGCGATTGCCGCCACGCTGTGGTCGAGCAGGGCGCGGCGAAGCTGGGCGTCGGCCACGCGCTCGGTGATGTCGCTGAAGGTGCCTACGACGCGAACGGGCCGGCCTTGGCCGTCTCGGTCCACGACCCGGCCGCGGGTGCGCACCCACACCCATTCGCCCGAAGTCTTGCGCAACCGGAAGGAGCCGGAGAGCGGCTTGTCCGGATTCGCGAAGATGTTCGCGTATTGCTCCTGGTGGTCCGCCGTGTGATCGAAAGGGTGGACAAGCGCAAAGATGTCCGCGGCAGGATCGGTTGTCTCGATGCCCGGGCGCCCGAGCATTTCATTGCTCCGCTCATCGAGGGTGAGCTCGTCGTTCTCCAGATCCCATGCCCACAGACCGTCTCCCACGGCGCCGATTGCCTGGCGGAGGCGCTGCTCGTTCTCGCGCAGCCGCTCCGCTGCGAGGTGCTCGTCGGTGACATCGCGGATGTAACCGTGCCAGAGAATGCCACCGTCCTCGGTGGGCTCGGGGTTCGATTCGCCGAGCAGCCAGCGCGTATGCCCCTGCGGGTCGAGGATGCGGTACTCGGCACGCCATGGCATGAGCTTGGCAACAGAGCGCTGGATAGTCTCGTGCACCGGTGCCAGGTCGTCCGGGTGGATGCGCTCGAACAGCGGCGCGGCGTTGTGCCCGAGTGCCTCGGGCGTGACACCGAAGAGTGCCTCTACGCCCGGGCTGCAATACGGCATGGAGGATTGGCCGTCCGCCGTGAGCAGGAACTGGTACAGAAAGCCGGGGACGTGTGTGACCAGCTTCTCCATCCGCTCACGGGCCTGGGCAAGCTCGCTCGCCTGGCGCGCATGGCGCAGCCACAGGGCGCTGAACAGCAGCGCGGACAGCAGGATGAGCAGGGAGCCCAAGGCGTTCTGCGTGCGGCTGTCGCGGACGGTCTTCTGCACCGTGGCGAATGTGGTTTCCACGCTCAGCCCGATCGCGGCCACGACCGGGTATCCGGGCACCCGGTGCCAGGCGTAGTAGCGTTCCACACCGTCCACCGGCGCCACGGCCGTGAAGCTGCCTTCTTCCAAGTCGGGATGGACGAGGTAGGGGCGATCGGCGGGGACGCTGGTCTCCAGCGCGACCTCCAGCGGTCCTGAGTGCGCCATGAAGCGGCCGCTGCCCAGCACCAGTGCGGCAACGTCTTCCGCGTTCGGGTAGAGCGCCCGCAGATTCCTGGAGAGGTGGGCCGAGGAGACGGCGACGATTACCACTCCGGCAAAGGTGCCGTTCCGGATCAAGGGGCGGCTGAACGGGACGGTCCATTCACCGGAAACTCTGTCGCGAACCGGCTGGCCGACGAACAGTTGGGGCGTTCCCCCGTGCAGGTGGGCATGGAAATACGTACGGTCGGAAGTGTCTTGCGGCTCGGTGGGCGCGCCGCTTCTGCCGGCCAAGGTGGAGTAGAGGACGAGGCCGTTCGCATCGGTGACGCTGACGCTGCTCAGGGCCCCGTCAGGCAGTGCCAGGTGCGCCCGCAGGAGTGCCTCGCGTGCTTTCTTGTCTTCGTCCTGCGTCCAGTGATCGGTGAGGTGCCCGGTGAGGTAGTCGATCTTGCGCAACAGGGCATTGGTTTGCAGCGCGAGGGCGTGGGCCGTCTGTTGTCCGCGCAGATGGGTGAGCGTCTGGGCCTGTTCCAGCAGGCTCACATGCGTCTGGTGGAGGTGGAGCCAGTACCCCCCGAGCAGTGTCAGCAAGACCAGCCATCCGGCCAGCAGACGGCCGACGGGGCTGCGGCCCGCGAGGTGGGCGCCGCACTGCCGGAACAGACGGAAGAACATCAGATATCGGGCCTGGTGCGGGTTGGGTGCGGAACGGTGCTTCAGGCGCTTGACGCGTGCCCCCGGTAAACGCGCTGAAGAGCCAGTCGCTTCGTACGGGCTACGGTGTTCGACTCCCCCTGAACTGGGAGCGAACGAATAAATTCTATCAATTTGCGAAGTAATCCAACTGTGTATTTGTTGGGTTTCATCGCCATTTTTCCGATCTCGCTACCCGCTCTGGGCGCATTGGACGTGGCCCGGGGTACACTCGCGGATCGTCCATCTTCATTCCTTCTGCACACGCTCATGGCCCAACTCGTCCTCAAACCCGGCAAGGAGCGTTCGCTTTTCCGCCGCCATCCCTGGATCTTCGCCGGCTCGGTCGAGCGCCTCGACGGGCGCGCGCGGGCGGGCGACACCGTCACCGTACTGTCTGCCGAGGGCAAGGCGCTGGCGCGTGCCGCGTGGTCGCCCGCCTCGCAGATTCGCGCGCGGGTGTGGAGCTTCGACGCCGAAACCGTGATCGACCACGCCTTTTTCAAGCGTGCCGTCGCCGCATCGGTTGCGCGGCGCGCGGTGATCCCTGCCTTGCACGGTCAGGAGGGTGTGCGCCTGATCCATGGCGAGTCCGACGGCCTGCCGGGTGTGATCGCCGACCGTTACCGGGATGTGGTGGTGCTCCAGCTCACCAGCGCGGGTGCCGACAAGTGGCGCGAGGCGATCGTCGCCGGCCTGGTGCAGGCCACCGGCTGCGCCGTGGTCTACGAGCGTTCGGATTCCGAAGTGCGCGCGCTCGAAGGGCTGGAGTCCCGCACCGGCTGCGCGCATGGCGAACTGCCTGCGGACACGCTCACCATCCTCGAGAACGGCGTGCGCATGGAGGTGGACGCCGCAGGCGGGCACAAGACCGGTTTCTATCTCGATCAGCGCGACAACCGCCTGCTCACCGGCCAGCTCGCCAGCGGACGCGCGGTGCTCAACTGCTTCTGCTACACCGGCGGCTTCTCGCTGCAGGCGCTGGCGGGTGGAGCGTCGTCGGTGCTGTCGATCGACTCCTCCGGCCCGGCGCTGGCGTCTGCCCGGCGCAACCTCGCGCTCAATCCGCAACTCGATGCCAGCCGCGCCGAGTGGCTGGAGGCCGATGTGTTCAAGGCCCTGCGTGCGCTCAAGGAAGAAGGCCGCAAGTTCGACCTGATCGTGCTTGATCCGCCGAAGTTCGCGCCCTCCGCAGCCCATGCGGAGCGCGCCGCGCGCGCCTACAAGGACATCAACCTGTTCGGCTTTCGCCTGCTCAACCCGGGCGGCATCCTGATGACCTATTCCTGCTCGGGCGGTATCGGCCAGGAGCTGTTCCAGAAGATTGTCGCTGGCGCGGCGATCGACGCCGGTGTCGATGCGCGCATCCTCTACCGTCTGTCGGCTGCGCCGGATCACCCGATCGGGCTCGCGGTGCCGGAAGGCGAGTACCTCAAGGGCCTGGCCTGCCAGGTCGGTTGACGCAGGGTGCCTGAGCGACGCACAGCTTCGTCGTTCAGCCCAGGCGAGTCGCCGGCACCTTGCTGACCGCGCTGTCCCGCGCCGGGGCGGGCTCGCCGATGACCGTGTGCAAGGGAATCACGCCAGCCCATGCGCGCCAGTCCAGATCGGCCGGCTCGTCCTTGACGCCCCCGTTGCGCACCTTGGCGGCGGCTTCGTCCAGCGCGATCCGGAGCACAGCGGTGGCATCGACCTCCTTGCGGGTGATCGGGCGCAGGCTGTCCCAACGGCCGGGGTAGAGGCCATCTATGAAGCTTTGCAGGCTTTCCTGCTTGCGGACGGGGTCCGTCACCGCTTCGAAGCGCCCGTAGAGGACAACCGACCGGTAGTTCATCGAATGGTGCAGTGCCGAGCGCGCGAGCACGAGGCCGTCGGCCAGGGCTACGGTCACGCAGGCCTCGCCCTCGGTGAGCGCCTTGAACATGCGCGAGGCCTTGGCGCCGTGGATGTAGAGGTGGCCGCCTTCCCGCCAGTGGGTGATGGGGATGGCATGCACGCTGCCGTCGATCTGGAAGGCGACGGTGCAGAGCATCGCTGCGTCGATGATCTCGGCGATCGTTGCCGCATCGTAACGGGCGCGATCGGGGAGGCGGCGGATCCGGGTGCGGGGCGAAGGGGCTGCAGACTGGCGCATCATCGAAGGGGCTCCGGTGGGTTGTCGATGAGCGGATCGTACGGGCTTGGTGGTACCTTATGTAGGGCCACCAAAGCACGAGAACATGGAGCCATGCTGGAATTCGACTGGCTGTTGACGCCGCTTGCCGGCGATTCGCTCCCCCGCCAGCGCGCCCTTCACCTCCGTCTGCGCGAAGCCGTTCTCAGTGGGCGGTTGCCCGCCGACACGCGTCTGCCGGCGAGTCGGCGCCTGGCCGCAACGCTCGGTATTGCGCGCAATACGGTGCTGTTCGCGTATGAGCAGCTCGTTGCCGAGGGCTGCCTGGTCGCCGACTGCCGGGGGACGCGCGTTGCGCGCCTGCCTGCGCGCGCGGGGCGAGAGGAACGAGAGGGGATGAACGCTCGTGGCGGGGCGGCCACCCCGGACTTGTCCCAACGCGCAGTCGTTGCCACACAGCATGAGCCAGCGCGCGACGCGGAAGCGCTGCCGTTTTCCCCCGGAGTGCCGGATTTCGGTGCCTTTCCTTTCCACAGCTGGCGGGCCTGCCTGGAGCGCGCCTGGAAGGACGCCGGCTGGCGCCAGCTCGGCTACGCCGCCCAAGGCGGAGATCCGGCGCTGCGCGAGGCGCTGGCTGCGCACCTGACCAGCGTGCGGGGGCTGGTGGTGGAGGCTGGACAGATTCTCATCACCAGCGGTTCGCAGATGGCGCTGGATCTGTGCGCACGCCTGCTCGCCGACCACGGCGACACCGTGTGGGCGGAGAACCCGGGCTATCTTGCTGCGCGCGTGGCTTTTGGGCTCGCAGGCTTGCGCATCCACGACGTCGCACTGGACGCGGAGGGCCTGTGCGCGACCGACCAGGACTGGCGGCAGCACCCGCCCAGACTGATCCTCGTCACGCCCTCGCACCAGTACCCCACCGGGGCGGTGATGTCGCTGGCTCGACGCTTGGCGCTGATCGAGCGTGCTGTCCGGGCAGGCGCCTGGATTGTCGAGGATGACTACGACAGCGAGTTCCGGCGTGCCGGACCGGCACCGCCCGCCCTGTTCGGCCTGCAGTCGGACGCGCCCGTGGTGTATGTCGGGACGTTCAGCAAGACGCTGTATCCTGGCTTGCGATTGGGCTACCTGGTGCTGCCGCGAGGGCTTGCGCCCGATTTCATCCATGCGGCCGCACACGCCACGCGAGCCGGGCAGGGTGTGGAGCAGCGTGCGCTGGCCGACTTCATCCAGCGCGGCTTCTACACCAGTCATTTGCGCCGCATGCGTGGGCTCTACAGTCGTCGCCAGGCACTGCTGCGCTTGGCTCTTCAGGAGGCGTTCGGCCCGGGCGCACAACTCTCGGGTGGAGAAGCGGGGCTGCATCTGGTGATGACCTTGCCGGAACGGATTGCGGACGGCGGGGTCGCAGAGCGGGCCAGCCGCATCGGGCTCGGGGTGCGGGCGCTCTCCGCCTATGCGAGGCCTCCGGTGCATTGCAATGGGCTGGTTCTGGGCTACGGCAATCTCGATGAGGACAACGTGGCTGAGGCGGTAAGGCGCTTGAAGGCGGTGGTCGCAGGAGGGTGAGGACGTGGCAGTTGTGGCGGGTGGGCAGGATTCGAGCGCCGTGCGGATGCGCGCGCTATGGGTGAGCGGCGCGCTGGCGGCGACCCTTTTCGTCGGGACGATGGGCTATCTGTGGCCGCTTCGGCCGGGTGCGATCGCATTGCAGTTCGCCTGGCATCCGCAAACCTTCGGTGCCATCGTCCATCTATGGCCGCCAGAAGACCTGGAGCGGTATCGCAGCCATCTTCCGATCGATTTCGTGACCCTGCTGGCCTACGGCAGCTTTGGCTGGCTGCTTGCGGTGCACACACGGGTCTTTGCGTTGCTCGGCCGCGGCGGGCAACTGTTCGCGCGCCTGTGCCTGCCGCTGGCGGCGGGCTTCGATGCGGCGGAGAACGCCTTCCACTGGTGGCTGACCGAGATGCCGCGCTTCGGTACGCCGCAGACCTACCTGTACACCACCGCCTGCTCGACGATGAAGTGGGCGCTGCTGATCGGATTCGGCCTGCTGGTGCTTTGGTCGCTGGCGCGTGCAAGGGACTGAACACCGCATGGATGGCAGCGGAGCAGGGGCCCGGACGGGCGGCGCCCGCCGGGCATTCATGGCAGCAAGGCATCCACGACAGACAGGAGGACATTGAACATGAAGCCCCGCATCAGCGTCATCACCCTGGGCGTGGACGCGCTCGAGCGCGCGCTCGCCTTTTATCGCGACGGACTCGGCTGGCCGACGGAAGGTATCGTCGGCGCGGCGTCGGAGCATGGCGGAGTGGTTTTCTTCGACCTTCAGCCCGCGCTGAAGCTGGCGTTGTTCGCGCGCGGGAGCCTGGCGCTCGATGCCGGCCTAGCGGACGCGGCACCCGGTGCTTGCCATGGCGTGCAGGGCGGCGGGGGAAACGGGGGCGCGCCCGCGTTCGCGCTCAGCCATAACGTCGCCGGCCGTGCCGACGTGGACGCTGTGCTGGCGCAGGCCGCGTCGGCCGGCGCGCGGATCACGCAGCCGGCGCGCGACACCTTCTGGGGCGGCTATGCAGGGTACTTCCTGGATCCGGACGGGCATCTGTGGGAAGTGGCCTGGAACCCGAAATGGCCGCTGCCGGACGATTGACTCGTCTTGCCGGGAAACGGGGAGGAACCGGACAGGGGGGCGTTTTGTCCTTAAACTTTTGTCCTTAAACTCATGCCGGTGAGCGCGTTGGCGCTCCTTCACGAGCCTCTCCCTTTCTTCCGATCCGGTTGCCCATGCCCTCCAGTCGAACCCTCATCACCCTTTTCAGCCTCGTCGGACTCGCCGCGCTGGGAGGCTATGCCTGGCATGTGAATCGCACGCCGGCCCCGGGGCAGCCTGTCGCTGCCCAGGTCAAGACAGCCGGGGCAGGGGGTGGAGGGGGCGGCGGCGCGGGGCAGGCTGCTCCGGTCGTGGTGGAGACGCAGGCGGTGAGCGTGCGTGTACTCGACGACGACGTGAGCGCGGTGGGTTCGCTGGTCTCCAACGAGTCCGTCGTGCTTCGCCCGGAGGTGTCGGGCCGGATCGAAGCGATCCACTTTCGCGACGGCGAGCCCGTGCGGCGCGGCGAGGTGCTGGTCGAGCTCGACGCCGCGGTGCAGCGCGCCGAGCTGCAGCAGGCGCGCGCCAACCTGACCCTGGCCGAGGCCGACTTCAGCCGCACGCAGGATCTGTTCGGGCGCAAGTTCGTCAGCCGCAGCAGCCTGGACGATGCGCGCGCCAAGCTCGAGGTGGCGCGTGCGGGGGTGGCGCTGGCGCAGGCGCGGCTGGCACGCATGCAGATCCGCGCGCCCTTCGACGGCGTGGTGGGCATCCGCAGCGTGAGCCCCGGCGACTTCGTTAAGGATGGTGATGTGCTCATCAACCTCGAGGACATCGCCACGCTGAAGCTGGATTTCCGCTTGCCCGAGCTCTACCTCGATCGCGTTCGCTCCGGGCAGACGCTGGAACTCTCCAGCGACGTGCTGCCGGGCGAGCTCTTTGCGGCCACTGTCGAGGCGATCGACCCGCTGGTCGATGCCGAGGGCCGCGCCGTGCGCCTGCGCGCGAGCCTGCCCAACCCCGACATGCGGCTGCGCCCGGGCGTGTTCGTGCGCGTGCGGCTGATCCTGGCCGAGCGCGGCGAGGTGGCCATGGTGCCCGAGGCGGCGCTGGTGCCGGCGCCGGGCGACGTGCAGTTCGTGTATCGCGTGGCTGACGGCAAGGTCCAGCGCGTGAATGTGCGCACCGGCCAGCGCCGCGACGCGATGGTCGAGATCGTCGATGGGTTGCAGCCGGGCATGGTGGTGGTCACCGCCGGGCAGCTCAAGCTGCGCGATGGCGCCGAGGTGAAGGTGGCGGCGGCCGGCATGGCGCCGCGGGCGGACTGAGCCATGGTCATCTCCGATATCTGCATCCGCCGCCCGGTGTTCGCCACCGTGCTGTCCCTGCTCGTACTGCTGATCGGCCTGATGTCCTACTCGCGCCTCACGGTGCGCGAATATCCCAACATCGACGAGCCGGTGGTCACGGTGGATACGCGCTACCGCGGCGCCAGCGCCGAGATCGTCGAGTCGCAGGTCACCAAGCCGCTGGAGGATTCGCTCGCCGGCATCGAGGGCGTGGATGTGCTGTCCTCGATCAGCCGCCAGGAGCGCAGCCAGATCACGGTGCGCTTCCGCGTCGAGCGCGACGCCGATTCGGCCGCGGCTGACGTGCGCGACCGTGTGTCGCGCGTGCGCCAGCGCCTGCCCGACGACATCGACGAGCCGGTGATCGCGAAGGTCGAGGCCGATGCCAGCCCGATCATCTGGGTGGCGTTCTCGTCCGACCGCCACTCGCCGATGGAGATCAGTGACTTCGCCAACCGCATCATCAAGCCGCGCATGCAGACCCTGCCCGGCGCGGCCGACGCGCGCCTGTACGGCGAGCGGCGCGCCTCGATGCGGATCTGGCTCGATCGCGACCGTCTCGCCGCCTTCGGACTCACGGTGCAGGACGTGGAGGATGCGATCCGGCGCCAGAACGTGGAGCTGCCCGCCGGCCGCATCGAGAGCCGCGAGCGCGAGTTTGCCGTGGTGGCGCAGACCGACCTCACCGAGCCGGCGCAGTTCGAGGCCATCGTGCTGCGTCAGGGTGCCGGCGCCGATGCCTATCCGGTGCGCGTCCGCGACGTCGGCCGGGTGGAGATCGCGCCCGAGAGCGAGCGTACCTCGGTTCGCTTCATGGGGCGGCCGGCGGTGTCGCTGGGCCTGATCAAGCAATCGACCGCCAACCCGCTCGACCTCAAGCGTGGGCTGGACGAGATGCTGCCGCGCCTGGAGAGCGAGTTGCCCGAGGGCATGTCGATGAAGATCGCCAACGACACCACGGTGTTCATCGAGCGTTCGATCGACGCGGTGTTCTCCACCATCTGGGAGGCGGTGCTGCTGGTGGCTGCGGTGTGCCTGTTCTTCCTACGCAACTGGCGCGCGATGCTGGTGCCGCTGGTGACCATCCCGGTGTCGCTGGTGGGCGCCTTCACGCTGATGCTGGTGCTCGGCTTCTCGATCAACACGCTTACGCTGCTCGCGCTGGTGCTGGCGATCGGCCTGGTGGTGGACGACGCGATCGTGATGCTGGAGAACATCTACCGCCACATCGAGGAGGGGATGGCGCCGGTGGCCGCAGCCTTCAAGGGTGCCAAGGAGATCGGCTTCGCGATCGTGGCGATGACGATCACGCTCGCGGCGGTGTACGCGCCGGTGGCCTTCATGACCGGGCGCACCGGCAAGCTGTTTACCGAGTTCGCGCTCACGCTGGCAGGGGCGGTGCTGGTGTCGGGCTTCGTGGCGCTGTCGCTGTCGCCGATGATGTGCTCGAAGCTGCTGCGCCACGAGCCGAAGCACGGCGTGATCTACAACAGTATCGAGCGCCTGCTGTCGGGGCTCACCGCCGGCTACCGCGGCGTGCTTGCAGCGGCGCTGAAGGCGCGCTGGCTGGTGATGCTGGTGTTCGCGCTCGTCGCCGGCAGTTCGGTGTGGCTGATGGGCCAGCTCAAGACCGAGCTCGCGCCGCTGGAAGACCGCGGCCGCGTGATCGGCATGTTCACCGGGCCGGAGGGCGCCACGCTCGACTACATGGCGCGCTATGCGGCCGAGATCGAGGACATCTACGCCGGCCTGCCCGAGGTCGACCGCTACATGGTGATCGCGGGCAACCCGACCGTCTCGCAGGGCATCTCCTTCGTCGGCTTCACGGACTGGGAGGACCGTACCCGCACGGCCAACGAGATCTCCGCCGACCTGCAACCCAAGCTGCGCGCGGTGGCGGGGGTGAACGCCTTTCCGATCCTGCCCGCATCGCTCGGCCAGAGCGTGCGCTCGCGGCCGGTGAGCTACGTGATCGCGACCTCGGACAGCTACGACGAACTCGCCCGCGTGTCCGACGCCTTCCTGGATGCGATGGGTGACAACCCGGGCTTTCTGTCGCCCGACACCAACCTGAAGCTGACCATGCCCGAACTGGCGGTGGAGGTCGATCGCGACCGTGCCGCTGACCTTGGCGTGGCGGTGGATGCGATTGCGCGTACGCTCGAGAGCATGCTCGGCGGCCGCCAGGTCACGCGCTACAAGGAAGATGCCGAGCAGTATGACGTGATCGTGCAGGTCGCCGAGGACGCTCGCCGCGACCCGCGCGACATCCGCGACATCTACGTGCGGGCGCGCAACGGCGAGATGGTGCCGCTAACCAGCGTGGTGAAGGTGAGCGAGCGCGTGGCGCCGCGCGAGCTCAACCACTTCGGCCAGCGTCGCGCGGTGACGATCTCGGCCAACCTGGCGCCGGGCTATGCCTTGGGCGAGGCCTTGCAGTGGATGGACGACACGGCCGCGCGCATCCTGCCGCCGGGCTACAGCACCGACTACGACGGCCAGTCGCGCGAGTTCAAGACCAGCTCGGAGAGCCTGGCGCTGGTGTTCCTGCTCGCGCTCGCCTTCATCTACCTGGTGCTGGCGGCGCAGTTCGAGAGCTTCCGCGACCCGTTCATCATCATGCTCACGGTGCCGCTGTCGATGACCGGCGCGCTCGGCGCGCTGTGGCTGACCGGCGGCACGCTCAACGTGTACAGCCAGATCGGCCTGGTCACGCTGGTGGGCCTGATCACCAAGCACGGCATCCTGATCGTCGAATTCGCCAACCAGCTGCGCGAGCAGGGCCGCGAACTGCGCGAGGCGGTGGTCGAGGCCTCGGTGCTGCGCCTGCGCCCGATCCTGATGACGACCGGCGCCATGGTGCTCGGCTCGGTGCCGCTCGCGCTGGCCACCGGCGCCGGCGCCGAGAGCCGCCAGCAGATCGGCTGGGTGATCGTCGGCGGCCTTCTGATCGGCACCTTCTTCACGCTCTTCGTGGTGCCTACCGTCTATACCCTACTGGCACGGCGCGAGCGCGAGGCGCCTGCCGAGGTCGCGCAGGGCGTCGCTGCCTGAAAACAAAGAACCCCGCCGCACGAGCCGCGCTGGCGGGGTTCTTCATCGTGCGGAGTTGGCGATCAGCTTTCGGCGGCGACCCTCTTCAGGTACGCGTAGATCTGATCCTTGATCAGCAGCTTTTCCTTCTTCATGACTTCGAGCTCCACGTCGCTGGCCGGCACGATGTGGGTTTCGATATTGTGCACCTTCTCATCCAGCTCATTGTGCTTCTCGAAGAGCTGGGTGAAGTGGCGGTCGTGATGCTTGAGACGGGTGATCAGGTCGCGGTATTCGGGGAACATGGAAGGCTCCTGCGTTCAGGGTTGCAAAAAGCATGAAATGGCTGAACCTGCGCTTGAACCCAGTCTACTCCCGCTTTGGGTGCGCGGCCAGCGCGGCCGCCCCCGTTTCGAGCGCTGCTCAGCCGAACAGATACGGGAACAGCCGGGCGCGCTCCTCTGGGCTGAGCGTTTTCATGCGCTCGACATTGCGCTCGGGGATGCCCTCGATGTCGGGATAATGCTCGATCGCCTTCTCCAGGCTTTCCTCGCGGATGATGTGCAGCAAGGGCCAGGGCGACCGGTTGGTGAGGTTGCCGGGGTCGTCCGCCTCGGTATCCGCGAACTGGTACTGAGGATGGAAGCTCGCCACCTGCAGCTCGCCCTCCCAGCCGAACTGCTCCATCCACAGGTCGACCGCGTCGAGGAAGTCGTTGTACTCGGCGAAGTCCCCGAGCATGTCCGGGATGGCGAGCAGGGTGGTCTCGAGTGCCTCCACCGGAGTGTCGGCGAGGTGCTCGAGTTCGGCCTGGAGGTCGTCCAGCAGGACCTCGGCGTTTCGTGCGTGGCTGACCGCGATGCGCACGCGCTTCTCGCGCCGCGGCCGGGCGGCGAAGGGGCAGAGGTCCAGGCCGATGACGACTTGGTCGAGCCACTGCTCGATGTCGGCGATGATCTGTTCGTCCATGGGGGTTCCTTCAGGTGGTGGGGGCCGGGGGGGGCAGGTGCCGCAGCGCGGCGTTCAGTACGGCCTGGGGAAGGTCGGGGCGCAGACAGTCCAGCTCTTCGAGCTCTGGCCAGGTTTCGCGGAACTGGCGTTGCCAGGTGAGTTGTCGCTTGGCGAGCTGGCGCGTGGCGGCGATGCCCTTGAAGCGCAGTTCGTCGTAGCCGATTTTACCGTCGAGGTATTCCCATGCCTGACGATAGCCTACGCAGCGCATCGAGGGCAGGGCAGGGTCGAGCCGGTAGCGGGCACGCAGCTGGCGCACCTCGTCGATGAAGCCCGCGTGCAGCATGGCGTCGAAGCGGTCGGCGATGCGCGCATGCAGCACGCTGCGGTCGGTGGGGGCGAGCGCGATCGGCAGCAGGCGACAGGGCAGGGCGTCGTCCTCTTTTCGGGCATAGCTCTCCGCAAGCGGACGACCAGTGAGGCGGACGATCTCGAGTGCGCGCTGGATGCGCTGCGCGTCGCCCGGCTCCAGCCGTTCAGCGGCTGCGGGGTCGAGGCGGGCAAGCTCGGCATGCAGGGCCGGCCAGCCGCGCTCGGCGGCCTCCTGGTCGATTACGTGGCGCAAGGCGGGGTCGGCGGCGGGCAGGTCGGAGAGGCCGTCGTGCAGGGCCTTGAAGTAGAGCATCGTGCCGCCTGCCAGCAGGGGGATGCGGCCGCGGGCGGAGATTTCGCCCATCAGCCGTATTGCGTCGGCGCGAAAACGCGCCGCGGAATAGCACGCTTCGGGCGTCACTACGTCGATCAGGTGGTGCGGGCACTCCGCGCGCTCGGCCGCGCTCGGCTTGGCGGTGCCGATGTCCATGTCGCGATAGACCAGCGCGGAGTCCACGCTGATGATCTCCACCGGCAATGCGCGTGCAAGCGTGAGTGCGCAGGCCGTCTTGCCGCTGGCGGTCGGGCCGAGCAGCAACAGGGCGGGGGGCAGGTGAGCGGCGTCCCGTTTGGCCACGGGGCGGGCGTCGGAGATGAGATCGGTGTGCGCGGAAGGAGCAGGCTGGGACACGGTGCGGCGAAGAGTGGGCGTGGGCGGGATTATCCCCCAAAGCGCCGGGCGTGCCGTAAATGAAAGGGGCGGGCCCATTCGGGCGCGCCCCCTTGCGCTGCGGTCCTGCAGGGGATCAGCGGTTGGCTTTGAGCATTGAGCGCGTCATGCCGTCGAGCGGCAGCGCGTAGTCGTGCACGGCGAGCGCGACGTTGGTCTCGGGCTGGATTACCTTGAGGTTCACGAACACCATCTCGCTGCTTTGTGCATAGGTGCCAACAATAACAGCCTGGGCGTTGTGCGAGCTCGCGATGTCGCGGATCTCGCGGGTGAGCATCAGTTCGCCCTGGTCGCGGGCCATATAAACGTTATTGCGGAACTTCATCTCGATCATACGGTAGCCAGCATGCGTGAAGCGTGCCGAAACCTGTTCCGATATTACCCGGCCCAGCGTCGACGAGCGGTCGAGTGCGTCAATGTTTACCACTGTGGCGACGATCAGCGGCTGGTCCTTAGCAAGTTGTCCCTGCAGGCTGCCAAGCAGCTTGCTTGCAGCAGCGTAATTGGCAGGAATGAGCGGATTGGCCGCGGCCTGTTCCCAGGTCAGGTCCTGGCGCGCATTGACCGCGTTGGTGGCGCAGCCAGTGGCAGACAGGGCAACGGCGCCCGCGAGCGCGGCAAGGAGGGGTTTGCGCATCAGCATCATTCTCCTCCCACGACCTGGAAGGTCTTCATGATGGGCTTCGGTCTTTCGTCGCGCGACAGGTAGAGGCTTTGGTCTGCGTCGGCAACGTAATAGACGCTGGTGTTGCGCGCGATGTGACGATTCGCGTCGCTGACCGTTGTATTGACGATGATTTCCATGGACGGTGTAGTGCCGTCCGCGAACTCGGATTGGAACCACGCATGGGCATCCGCACCGCCCAGTGCGAGCAGCGCGGCCTTTGCCGGGCCGTTGGACGCGTACTCGACAATGTCGTAGAGCACCCACAGACCTGCGCCCAGCGTCGTTGCAGTGCCAGCATGACGGTACTGGGGCCGGTCCGCAGAGAAGGGCACGGCCTGGGTTTCTACGCCAACGCGAAGCGCACCCTCGGGAGAGCGCATCAGGGCATGTCCGCCGTCGATCAGGGCAGTGATGAGCTGGCTCGTGAAGGCACGCTCGAAGGGGGATGCGTCAGCGTGCTGGTTGACGAAAAGTGGGGTGTTCTCGGGGAGGCGGGCGGAGAGCTTTGCGGCCACGTCCTTGGCAATTGCGTTCCAGTGCGCCGCTGCCTGCAGCTTGTGCTGTTTGCTTGTTTCAAAGTTGGTCGCCAGTGGCGCAGGAGCGAAGGGCGTGGCGCATGCGGTCGCCAGCAGGGCTGTGGCTGCAACCGCAGCGGCGGTGAGGCATTTCTTCATTGAATGGGATCTCCGCAATCGAATTGCCTTTGTCATTTCCCTTCATGACGCAGGCGTGGCTTGTTATTGAAACTGCTTGTTACGCGCTACCCGGAAGCTAACAGAACGCACGCCAGGCTTCAATTTCAGCGTGCTGAAGAATGCGAAATAGTTCCGGGGTCCGAGCTGCACAAAAAACAGGCGCTGCAGAGGAACGCTTACACGACAGGGAGTTGGATGACTTGTCCACAGCTTATCCCGGTCGCTGTTCACGCTGGCTGGGGACAAGCCGGCGTCAGTCGCTGGCCTCCTGGCGTCGTCCCTGCTTGTTGGCGTACATCGCGTGGTCGGCGTGGCGCAGCAGGCCTTCAGCGCTGTCGCCGTCGTCGGGGTAGAGCGCGCAGCCGGTTGCGCCCCCGGCCAGGATGCTTGGCAGCGCGTCGACATGAAGGGGCTGGCTGAGTACCGTGTCGATGTGCGCACGGACGCTTTCGAGCGTTTCGCGATCAGGCACCCGGTCGACGAGGATGACGAACTCGTCGCCCGCATAGCGCGCGACCAGGTCCTCGCTTCGCACCGCCTGCTTTAAGCGGGCGGCGATCTCCTTCAGGACGCGGTCGCCCACCTCGTGTCCGTGCGAGTCGTTGATTTCCTTGAACCGGTTCAGGTCGATGAACAACACGCCGAGGTGGGGGTGGCGGCGGTCGTCGCGGATGTCCGTGATGCGACGCTGCAAGCCCTGGACCAGCGCCTCGCGGTTGGCGAGGCCGGTAAGGCGGTCGGTGCGCAGGCGTTCCTGCATGCGCTCGAAGTTGCGTGCTAGTTCGCCGATCTCGTCGCTGCGATCGATGTTCACCGGGCTGTTCAGGTCCCCATCGCCCACCCGCCCGGCAATCGCGGACAGCAGTCGCAGGTCGCGCGATACCCAGCCCAGGATCGATAGCCCGATGGCGATGGCGACGGCCACAGCAAGCGCAGCGAGGGCGACGGTGCGGCGTACGTTCTCGAAGACGCCGCCAAGGTAGTCGCTGGCCGGCATCGCAACCACGGTGATCCAGTCCAGCCCTGCGTTGTCCTGGACCCGATCGAACGCCGCGTAGATGAGGCTGCCGGAGTGGTCGGTGAACTCGAACACGCGCGGTAGCCGTTCGTCGGTGCGGTTTTCGATGCGTTCGCGTACCGTCTGATAGCTCGCCTTGACGAGCGGATGTGTGCTCTCGCTCGCAGCGATGCGTCCGTGCGTGCCGTCGGGCAGGGTGATCACGTTTTCGCTGGCGGAGGATGCGATCAGATTGCCATCGGGTTCGATGATGAAGGCGACGCCGTTGGGGGAGACTGTCAGCCGTGACACGAAGTCGTTGAGCGCCTTGAGCGACACGTCCGTCGCGACCACGCCTGCAAAGACGCCTCCCGGGGTCGGGACGCTACGGGCACGGGTCGCGACCAGTTGCAGCGTGCCGAAGTCGATGTAGACGGAAGTCCAAGTGTCGGAGGAAGAGTCGCGTCCGTCGGTGTACCACGGACGGGTGCGTGGGTCGAAGAGGTTCTTTTCGCGGCGTATGAATTCGAGCGGGCCGTCGATCCCGCTGAAGCGATAGATCGCACGGTGTTCGTCCGCCTTGAGCTTCATGCGCAACTCGACGTCTTCCCCGTTGTGCCGATACAGGCCGATCCCTTGGCCCATCTCGTTGCCGTAGTAGACGTAGTTGTTCGGGTCGGTGTGGATGGCGGTGGCGATCCACAAGCGTGCGCGCAGTTCGTGGAAATCCTCCTGGATCTCTGCGGGTGCAGGCAAGCCCTGCGGGAACGCCGTCTCGAGGACTGCACCGGAACCGACGATGTGGCGGTCGACTGCCTGTGCGATGCGCCCCACGACCTCGAGCAGCAACTGTTCCGATACGGTGGAGACGGCGCGTCGGCCCGTGTCGTAGGAGAGCAGGCCGATGGCCAGCGCCAGCCCGAGTACGAGAACGACGTACGGGACGATGAGCACGACGCGAAGCGACGTGCGGCGAATGCGGCGTTGTTCCATCGTGAGTCGCAGAGAATATGGCGGAGGGATTGTCATCGGTTGCTGCGGATGCTGCAACCACGGATTGTCGTGAAACGTCGTTGAACTGCGGCGACGGGTGCTCTTTCCGTGCGTGCGGACCTCGTCTGCCGTGGAGTCGAGCACAGAGTATGTCCGCGCACGGGGGCGGGTGCTTGCGGTTATCATTCGGCACCTTCGCATCCGGGCCGAGGCCGGTGCGCATCCTTCGGGGCCGTGTTTTGAAGATCTTCTCTCCGCTGTATGAACGGGCGATGTCGTGGTCGCGCCATCGTCGTGCGCCTTGGTTTCTCGGTGTCCTGAGCTTTGCCGAGTCCTCCTTCTTTCCGATCCCGCCGGACGTGATGCTCGCGCCGATGAGCCTGGCGGAACCGCGGCGGGCCTGGTGGTTCGCCTTACTCACCACGGTGACGTCGGTGCTGGGGGGGCTGTTCGGCTACCTGATCGGCCATTACGCTTTCGATCTGGTTGAGCCGTGGCTGAGGACGAGCCACTACTGGAGCGCCTACGAGCAGGCGGTTGCGTGGTTCGAGCACTGGGGCTTCTGGGCGATCTTCGTGGCGGGCTTTTCGCCGATTCCCTACAAGGTGTTCACGATCGCGGGCGGCGTGGCGGGCATGGCCTTGCTGCCGTTCACGCTCGCATCCATGGTGGGTCGGGGCGCCCGCTTCTTTCTGGTCGCCGGCCTGATGGCCTGGGGCGGTGCGCGCATGGAAGCGGCGCTGCGCACGTATGTCGACCGTCTGGGCTGGGCGACGGTTGTGCTCGTGGTGGCGGGGGTGCTGGTCTATCGCGCCTGAGCGCGGCGCAAGCGGCGCTCCGCGATCGGGGTGGTGCCTGCCTTGGTCCCTGCCTCGCTGTCTGCCTTATTGTCCGCGCATGAAAAAGCGGTCCAGCTCCGCCATGCTGAACTGCGTCCAGGTGGGACGGCCGTGGTTGCATTGGTCGGCGCGCTCGGTCGCTTCCATGTCGCGCAGCAGGGCGTTCATCTCGGGGAGGCTGAGCTGGCGGTTCGCGCGCACCGCGCCGTGGCAGGCCATGGTGGCGAGCAACTCATTGCGCCGTGCGGTGACGACCTCGGTGGCGGGAAAGTCGCGTAACTCCTGCAGCAACTCGCGCACGAGTTCGGCGACTGGCGCGCGTGCGAGCAGCGCAGGAACGCTGCGTACCGCCAACTCCTGCGGTCCGGCTGCGCCGATGTCGAAGCCCATGCCGGCCAGCACTTCGCTGCACTCTTCGGCCGCGGCCATGTCTTTTGCGCTGACGGAGAACACTGCTGGAATCAGCAGGCGTTGTACCGCAGGCCGGCCATCCAGCACGGTCTTGAGCTGCTCGTACAGGATGCGTTCGTGCGCGGCGTGCATATCCACGAGAACCAGCCCGGACGCGTTCTGCGCCAGGATGTAGACCCCATGCAGCTGGCCCAGCGCGAAGCCCAGCGGCGGTGCAGCACCGGGGGCACCGGCCGGCGCGGTGGTGTCGCTCGTGGAAGTGGTGGAGACGGAGCCTGCCGGAGGCGGGCTCGACCGCGCCAAGGCATCCGGGCGCGCGCCCAGCGCGAAGTCGAGGTAGCTGCGGCTGGCAGGCTCCATGGCGAGACTGCCCTGATGGGCGCGGGCGGGCGGCCAGGCCGCTTGCATGCCCGCCCGCGGGGCGGAAATCGGGTGCGCTGCTACACCCGTCGGAGACTGCCCGCTCAGGTCGGAACCGGCTTCGTCCGTGAGGCCCTGGGGCCGCCCCGCGCCGCTCTCTGCGAGTGCGCGTTTGAGTGCGTGGTAGACGAACTGGTGCACCGCGCGTGCTTCGCGGAAGCGTACCTCGATCTTCGCTGGATGCACGTTCACATCCACCCCGGCGGGATCCATGGAGAGGAACAGGACGTAGGCAGGGTGGCGGCTGCCGTGCAGGATGTCGGCATAGGCCTCGCGCACCGCATGGGTGAGCAACTTGTCGCGAACGAAGCGGCCATTGACAAAGAAGTACTGCGCGTCGCGGCTCGCGCGCGAGTAGGCGGGCAGCGACACGAAACCGCTGACCCGCAGGGGGCCGGCGTCGGCGTCGAGTGCACGCGCGTTGCGAATGAAGTCGTCGCCCATCAGTGCCGCGAGGCGTGTGGCGGCCGGTGCCGGCGGCAGGCGATGGATCACGCGTCCGTTGTGCGTCAGTTGCAGGCCGAGGTCCGGGCGGGCGAGTGCGATGCGGCGGAACATCTCGTCGCAGTGGGCGAACTCGGTGCCTTCGGTCTTGAGGAACTTGCGCCGTGCCGGCGTGTTGTAATACAGGTCGGCGACATCGACCACGGTCCCCTGGTCGAGTGCGGCCGGCTCCGGCTCGCTGCGGCCGGCGTCGATGCGCCAGGCATGGGTTGCGCCTTGCGCCCGGCTGGTGATGCTGGTGCGTGCGACCGCGGCGATGGCGGCGAGTGCTTCGCCGCGGAAGCCCATGGTGCCGACGCGCTCGAGATCGTCCAGGCTGGAGATCTTGCTGGTAGCGTGGCGCTCGAGCGCGAGCGCCAGTTCATCGTGGGGGATGCCGCAGCCGTCGTCCGCCACACGGATGCGGCGCACGCCGCCCTGTTCGAGCTGAACTTCCAGGGTTCGCGCACCCGCATCGACTGCGTTCTCGAGCACTTCCTTGAGCACCGAGGCGGGACGTTCGACCACTTCGCCGGCGGCGATCTGGTTGACGAGCAGGTCGGGAAGGCGATGGATATGGGGCATGAGCGCGTCCGGCACGATCGGCCCGGCATTATACGGGGCCCCGGCTGCGGTCTGATCAGCTGGTCCGGGTTATGATCGCGGCAAGAGGTTGTGGCGCAGGGGGATGGAGATGAGCGAGGCCGCAGTTTTGGGGGCGGAGGGCGGTTGCGGCCGGTGGCTTGCGCTGTCGCTCGTCGGCATCTTGCTGATGGCCTGCTCCTCACCGGGCACCGCGCCTACGCTGATGCGAAGCGCCGGCTTCGATCTGCGCCAGCTTGCCAAGACGGACATCAATCGCGTTGCGGAAACCCATCAGGTGCACGTGCTGGCCAGCGTGCGCCGGCTCACCGAGAAGCTTTACCGGCGCAATCCGGGCGAATGGCGCAAGAGCGACACCGGCAGCATGGAGGCGGCGGTGGTCCGCATCTTCGAGCAGAAGCATCGCTGGCGCTTTGCGTCCATCGGCTACCGGCGCGACATCGATGCCATGCACGTCGCGCTGCACCCGGATTATCGCGGCGATCGCGTGCAGGCGCTGGCTGTGGGGCTTGCCAGCATGGTGCAGGCTGCGCTCGGCGACCGGGAAAGTTTCTACATGCTGGATGATCTGGAGCCCCAGCACATCTACAATGCGGCCCGCAACGTCGAGATCGTGGCCTGGAAGCTGGCCAATGCCCGGGATGCCCAGGGGCACCTGCTGCTGCTCTCGAACGAGATGGGCGAGCTGTCGAACCTGAGCTTCGAGCGCGAGTTCGGCCGCATCATCGGCCTGCTCGATGCGCTCGCCGATGTCGTCGAGGAAGAAACCGACCGCACGGTCACGCGCGTGGTGCAGAACCTCGCGACGGCGGTATTCCTGCCTGTTTACTGAACGCTCGGGCAAAGCGAGCGTCTTGCCCTTATATCCTTCCCTTTCCAATTCGCAATGAAGTCCATCGTCATTCTGATCTCTGGCCGCGGCAGCAACATGGAAGCGATCGTGCGTGCCGGCATCCCGGGCGCACAGATTTCCGCGGTCATCAGCAACCGTCCCGGCGCGGGCGGGTTGGCGTTCGCCCAGGCACATGGAATTGCCGCCGAAGTGGTCGACCACACCGCCTTTGCCGACCGCGCCGCCTTCGATGCTGCGCTCGCCGCATGCATCGATGCGCATGCGCCCGACCTCGTGGTACTGGCCGGTTTCATGCGCGTGCTGACCGACGGCTTCGTGCGCCGCTACGAAGGGCGTCTGCTCAACATCCACCCCTCGCTGCTACCTTCCTTCCCGGGCCTGCACACACACCGGCGCGCGCTGGAAACCGGGGTGCGGGTGCATGGCGCGACGGTGCACTTCGTCACCGCCGAGCTCGATGATGGACCTATCGTGATCCAGGCCGCAGTTCCGGTGCTGGACGGGGATGACGAAGCCGCGTTGTCCGCACGTGTGCTGGCCCAGGAGCATCGCATCTATCCCCAGGCAGTCCGTTGGTTCGTCGAGGACCGGCTCGCGGTGCGGGGGAACCGGGTCGAGGTCCGCGGGCTGCCGGAAAGTGCGGATGTGGCGCTCCTCGTGCCGGCGCCGGAGGGGGCGGCATGATCGTGCGGATCCTGCGCGTGTTTTCCACAGTGTTTGCATTGCTGTTCGTGGTGCCCGCAGTGGCCGTGAGCGCAGCACCGCCAGCGGGCAGGATCTTGTTCGACGTGCATTACGGGTCGCAGGGTTTCAAGGTCGGAGAGGCTCGCCATGTATGGAAGTACGATGGTGTCCGGTACGAGCTTTCACTCACGCTGGAGGCGAAGGGGCTCGCCGGGCTGTTCGGGCTTGAGTATGCGCAGCGCAGCACCGGAACGCGTGATGGCAATGGGCTCAAGCCAGAGCTCTTCAGCGTGGAACAGCGTGGGCGCAAGCCCGAGAGTGCGCTCTTCGACTGGTCGCAGGGGCGGGTCAGCGTCCGCCGCGACGGGCAGGAGCGAAAGAGCGGCACCATACGCGCTGGCGACCAGGATGTGCTGAGCCTGTGGCACCAGGCGCGCCGCGTTGCCGAGCGTGGTGAAGCCGTCCATCTGACCGTGGTGACAAACAAGAGCATCAAGCAGGCTAAGCTTGAGCCAGCCGGCACCGAGCGCCTGAAGCTTGCGATGGGCGAGGTCGACACCGTGCGCGTCCATGCCTGGGCGGAGCAAGGCGAACTGGACATCAACATCTGGCTGTCCCCGCGGCACGGCATGCTGCCGGTCCGCATCCGCATCGAGGACGAGAAGGGCGGTGTCCTGGACCAGCGCGCCGTGCGCGTCGAACTTGGTGTGGCAGCGCAGAAACCGGAAAAGAACTGAAATGAGCAAGACGATCAAGACCAAGGCAGCCGAGGGGGCGGTATCCCGCCCCCTGTTCATTCATGCCGCACAGGCGCTGGGGGCGGTGCTCGGCTTCGAGCATCCGGCCGATGCGGTGCTATCGCGCCATTTTCGCGAGAACCGCGAGTTGGGGCACCGCGACCGGGGCTTTATCGCCGAGGCGGTGTATGGCGTGTTGCGCCGGCTGCGTTGGCTGCGCCGTCTTGCCGGCGAGGAGGCCACCCCGCGCATGCTGCTGCTGGCGTGGTTTGCGCGGGGTGAGGGCTGGCCGCTGCGCAATTTCGAAGGCTTGGTCAGTCCCACCGAGCGGGATTGGGTCGCTGCAGTGAAGGCGGCCGAGGTGGGTGCGCTTTCGCTGGCCGAACGTGCGGATCTGCCGGACTGGCTGGCCGATCGTCTTGCCGTGCAGATGGGGGAGGAAGAACTGGTTGCGCTGGCCCATGGCCTGAACCGGGCCGCTCCGCTCGATCTGCGCGTGAACCTGCTGAAAGCCGATCGGGATCAGGTGCTGGCGCGGCTGCAGTCGGAGGGGGTTGCCGCAGCGCCCGGCAGGCTGTCGCCGCAAGCGATCCGGTTGGCGGGCAAGCCGGCCTTGCAGAAGCACCCGCTGTTTCTCGAGGGGGGCTTCGAGGTACAGGACGAGGGTAGCCAGTTGCTGGGTTTGCTGGTGCAGCCTCGCCGTGGCGAGTTGGTGGTGGATTTCTGCGCCGGAGCGGGGGGCAAGACGCTGCAACTGGGCGCAATGATGCGCTCCACAGGCAGGCTGTATGCGCTGGACGTTTCGGAAAAGCGCCTTGCGAAGCTCAAGCCCCGCATGGCGCGCGCAGGCCTGTCGAACGTGCATCCGGTGCTGATTGCGCACGAGGCCGACGCGAAGGTGAAGCGGCTTGCGGGCAAGGCCGACCGCGTGCTGGTCGATGCGCCCTGTACCGGCCTGGGCACGCTACGCCGCAACCCCGACCTGAAGTGGCGGCAGTCGCCCGCCGCGGTCGCGGAGATGACGTCCAAGCAGGCATCGATCCTCGCAGCGGCTGCGCGCCTCGTGCGTCCCGGCGGCCGGCTCGTCTATGCGACCTGCAGCCTGCTCGCCGAAGAGAACGACGCCATCGCCGATGCCTTCCTCACCGCGCATCCCGGCTTCCGTGCCCTTTCGGCGCAGGAGATCCTCGCCCGTCAGGGTGTGGAGATCGAAACCGGCGAACGCCTGCGTCTGCTGCCCCACGTTCATGACACCGATGGCTTTTTCGCTGCAGTGTTCGAGCGCAGTGAGGGCGCCTGATTCGCCGCGGACGAGCAGGAGAACGCGGGTGACGGCAGCTGGTCGGGGCCGGTCTTCGGTCCGCCTCGTCGCCTGCGTGCTGCTCGCGATCGGCCTGCAGGCCTCGCATGCGAGCCAGCGTTTTGCGGCCGAAGGTGAGATCGAGCTGGCGTTCTCACCGCGCGACGATGCAGAAAAGGTGCTCATCGGGCTTGTCCAGGATGCGCGCAAGAGTCTGCTTGTGCATGCTTACGCCTTCACAAGCCGCAGCATCGCTGACGCGATGGTGGCTGCGCATCACCGTGGAGTGAAGGTCGAAGTCCTGGCCGATGCGCAGATGAACCGGCGGGAAAAGGGCAATGCCATTGGCCGTCTGCTCGCGGCCGGGGTGCCCGTCGCCTTCGAGACTGCATACAGCGCGGCGCACAACAAGGTGTTGATTGTGGATGCCGAAGGGCCGGGTTGTGCGGTGCTCACCGGTTCGTACAATTTCACGTGGTCGGCGCGCAATCGTAATGCCGAGAACATTCTGATCGTGCGCGAACATTGCCCGCTTGCGCGCGCTTATCGTGACAACTGGCGGCGCCACAGGGCCGATGCGACACCGATTCGTGCGCTGCCCTGGAAGCCCTGAACCGAGGGCGCGCAGGCCTGGCGTTAAAGCCCTGATGTGACCGTCGGCGTGCATGTGCAGCCTGGCTGCGAGGCGTTGGCGTTACCCCGTGACCTCAGTTACCCGGCTTCAGCATTCGCGCTCGGCGTCGGCCCAGCAGTTGGGCGTTTCGTACAGGCGCACGCGCTCGAGGCGCAGATCGTTTCCGTAGACGTCGTGATAGGCAGGTTCCAGAATGCGGAAGGCTTCGGCTGCGAGGTTCTCGGCCGTCGGGACCACATCCAGAACGATGGTCTTGTGCCCGGGCATGCTTGCGAGGAACTCGATCACTATGCTGTCGCCACGGTAGGCGAGGAAGGCATGATCCCAGCGCGAGACGACGAGTTCGTTGGCAATACGTTTGACGTCGGCGAAATCCATCACCATGCCGTTGACCGGTGCCCCATCGGCCTTGATGATGCTGCCCGAAAGGGTCACCTCCAGCGCATAGCGGTGGCCGTGAAGGTGCCGGCACTGGCTGGCATGATCGGGAATGCGGTGTCCGGCGTCGAATTCGAGGCGGCGGGTGATGCGCATGGCTTGGCTCTCCGGAAGGGGCGCAGATTATAACGCGCCGCCTGCCCACTGGCGTCGCGTGGTTTCCGCAAGTGTCTGACAAAACGATGAATTCTGCACATTCCATTCCGCCTGGAACGCTCGATACACTCAAGGTCAGCCAGCACGACCGGGACCTTGCCGGGCTGACCTACGTTTATCCCGTGCTCTCGCGTCGTGCTGGAGGGGTGTCGGTTGGCATCAACCTCAACCCCAACAACGCCTGCAACTGGCACTGTGCCTATTGCCAGGTGCCGGACTTGGTGCGCGGCAAGGCGCCCGACATCGATCTTTTACTCCTCGAGCACGAACTCTCCGGATTCCTGGCAGACCTGATCCATGGGGACTGGATGGAGCGCTTCGTGCCCGAAGGCTCGCGCGTCATTCGAGACATCGCCTTTTCGGGCAATGGCGAACCGACGAGTGCGGAGGTCTTTGCCGAGGCGGTGGACCGGGTGCTTCGCGTTCGCGATGCGTTCGGGCTTGCTGCCGATGCGGTGCCGGTGCGGCTGATCACCAACGGCAGTCTGCTGGCGCAGGCGCGGGTTCAGGACGGCGTGCGCAGGCTGGGCGCCGGTGGCGGGGAGGTGTGGTTCAAGGTCGACGCGGGTACGACTGCCGGAATCGAACGCATCAACGGGGTGCGCCTTGAACCTGCAGCCGTGGCACGGAATCTGGCACGGTGCGCGGAACTTTGCCCGACCTGGGTGCAGACCTGCGTGTTCCGCTGGGACGGTGCAGCGCCTGAGGAGGCCGAGCTGGATGCGTATCTGGATGTGCTCGCTCAGGCCGGGATCGCACGCCTGAAAGGGGTGCTGCTGTACGGCGTGGCACGCCCGTCCCGGCAACCGGAGGCCGTGCATGTCTCCCGCCTCAGCGAGGCAGAGATCGAGCAGATCGCTGACCGTATACGACAGAAGGGGCTGACCGTTCGTGTCAGCCCCTGATGCGATCCCGCGTGCCGGCGCTCAGCGCTCCTTGCGTTTTGCGCGCGCTTCCTTCTTCAACGACTTGTACAACTCCGGATTGCTGGCCTTGAGGTACTCGGCCACTTCCATGTCGTCGCGCTTGACCTTCTCGATGTCGACCTGCTCGACATGAACGAGGCGAAGCAAAGCCTGAACGGGACGGGGAATGTTGCGCCCGCTCTCGTAGCGGGAACCGCCGCTTTGCGTCACGCCGATCTTTGACCAGAACTGCGACTGGTTCAATCCAAGTTTGCGGCGAATTTCACGAACATCAAGTTTCTCTGTTGCTTTCATTACGGGGCCCTCGAAAAATTCTCCGACCCGGGTCGGAGCTACGCGCTTCTGCGCGGAATAGATCTGAATCTATGACCAAAGTCATAGAGTGCATGCAGTATAGGTCAGCAATCTTTCAAAATGCATTTTCGAATTTCGCGTTTATGTGGAATTTGAAATAGCATATCCAATTCGCCTTACGCAGATTCTCATCCGTCCTGGAAGCTCGTGGTTTGGATAAACTCGCGCGGTGGTTGGTAAGTGCTTTGATAGGACATTGGCACGGTTGGTTCAGTCTGGTGCTCTGAAGCGCAGCCTGGTGTTCTGTGGCCCCATCCGGAGGCGTTCTGGTTCTTCGAGTCGGGCGATGCCAAAACGGCGGGTGGCGGCTTGGGCGTGCGGTTTCCGGTGGGGATGGTCTGCTTGCGGTAGGGAGTGATGGTCGTAGCCGCGGCCGGAGCAAACGCTCGATCAGTGTTTGACCGGCAGAACTGAACTCGCTATGATCGCGCCTTCCTGATGGAGACGTGGCCGAGAGGTCGAAGGCACTCCCCTGCTAAGGGAGCATGCGGGCTAAAACTCGCATCGAGGGTTCGAATCCCTCCGTCTCCGCCAGACCAAACGCTGAAACCCGCACTGCCACTGGCTTTGCGGGTTTTTCGTTTTCTGGCGAGTCTCCGCTTGAGTTGCCACTCGGCGGCTGCTAACCCCGGGGTTGCGTAGGGCCACATGCTGATGTTCTCCTCGTGTGACCCGGCTCAACGCCAGCCGAGCCAACTTGGGCGGATCGGCAGGGGCTCGCTCGACTTGTGGCGAGCGGGCGTGCCGGTATGTGCAAGAGGAAAGGGCTTGGGAACAAACTTGCCGAGCGTCTCGCGCTGGCTGGGGGTCAGGCGCTGGGCGCCCGTGAGGTGCTGCAAAAAGCAAAAGACCCGTTAGCCATGCAGGCTCAGCGGGTCTTGGATGGCTGCGATAGCTGCATTTAGTACGCGCCCGCAAGCTGAACTTCAAATCGGCGCGATGGACGGGTTGAATCGGAGATGCGTTTGGGTTGTCAAGGCGCAGGCCACAGGCGCAGCAAGCAATGCGGGGTCGTCGGGTGCTGGCCACCCTGCCTATAATCCAGCCCGGTCGCCAAGGTGCGCATGCCTCCATGCGCCACGTACGATAGGACAGTGCGGAGTATGGAAGCGGTCGCAGTCATTGATTTCGAGACTACGGGGCTGTCTCCCGCGCAGGGTGATCGCGCCACGGAGATCGCAGCGGTCATCGTGGAGGACGGTCGTGTGGTCGACCGCTACCAGAGCCTGATGAACGCGGGTGTGCGGATTCCTGCCTACATCGAGGCGCTGACCGGGATCACGAACGCCATGGTCCGCAGCGCACCTTCGGCGGGCGAGGTGATGCGTGAGGTGTTCGATTTCGTCGGCGGCATGCCGATCGTCGCCCACAACGCTTCGTTCGACGCCAAGTTCTGGGACGCTGAGCTGGCACGGATCCAGCGCAGCAGGAAGCAGGACTTCGTATGCTCGCTGCTGCTGTCCCGGCGTCTGCTGCCGCTCGCGCCCAGTCACAAGCTCGGCGCGTTGGTCGAGTACGCCAGCCTGCCGGTCGCCGGGCGCTACCACCGCGCGCTGGCCGATGCCGAGATGGCCGCGAGCCTGCTGCTGCGGCTCGAGGATGAGCTGCGGCGCCGGCATCAGGTGCCCAGGGTGTCGGTCGCACTGCTGCGGCAGATCCAGCGCGCGTCGAAGGCGCAGCTGCCGAGATGCCTGGCCGCTGCCCGGGGATGCTGATGCCTGTGCGACGGGGCGCCGGGGCTGAGAGATGACGATCCGCTTCACCCTCCCGCCCGACGAAATCGAGATCACCGCGATCCGTGCGCAGGGTGCGGGCGGCCAGAACGTCAACAAGGTGTCGAACGCCGTGCATCTGCGCTTCGACATCGCGGCATCGAGCCTGCCCGAGGACATCCGCACGCGACTGCTCGCCCTGCACGACCATCGGATCAGCAAGGAGGGCGTGGTGATCATCAAGGCGCAGAAGTTTCGCAGCCTGGAGAAGAACCGCACCGAGGCGCTGCGCCGGCTGGAAGAGTTGATCGAAGGTGTGGCTGCGCCCCCGAAGGCGCGTCGTGCGACCCGGCCAACGCGTGCGTCGGTCGCCCGCAGACTGGAGGGGAAAGCGCGGCGGGCGTCGATCAAGGCCACGCGCGGAAGGGTGAGTGACTGATCGGCTTGTCCCGTCGAGGCTCAGTCCTTGTGGCAGCGAACTGGCGTAGCCGCACGGGCAACTGTTCATCCAGCATTCCAAGAGTCCTGTTGTTCTTACAGGACATCCATCAACCCACCGGAGCGCTTTTCCCGGCTGGGAAGGGTTCTCCGGATTCACAGGAGAGTCGTGATGGGTATCTTGCTTGATATCTCGATCTGGCGCCGTGCGCGCCCTATTGATCGAGAGGCGGTGATCACCGCTCCAGACGGCCGCCAGACGCATGTCTCGTCGCTCGACGGGGAGGGGGATCCTCCGAGAGCGGATCGGTGGGTTCGGGTGGCTTCTTGAGTCCGTTCAAAGCAATCTTCGCGCAAGGGGCTTTTAGATTTGCGTGCTCAGACTGCGGACACGCTGATCGAGTCGATCACCTCGAGCCGTGCGCCGCACTCGCGCATTCGAGCAGGCGTGAGTTCCCGGCCGCGGTCCAGTGCGCTCGGTTCGACCGAGAGATTGACGCAGCGAACTCCGCGGGCATGCAGGACTGCGGCGAGCGATAGTGGCAGCACGCCGGCCACCACATCGCCGCGGGCAGGTTCATGTGCGTGCAGGTGCGCCACGATCCGGTGCGGACGTAGGCCCTGAGTGTGCAGCCAGGCCAAGGCACCCGGATGGCGCGTGACCGCCCAGATGATGCTGGCGCCGTCGCGCGCTGCGTCTGGATTCGCAAAGGCTTCGCAGAAGCGCTCACGTAGGGCCATGCGGGCGCCGTGCCTCAGCGCGGGAAGATGCTCGGATATCGGTTCTAGCAACCACTCGACAAAAGGCTCGATGGTGCATTCGGGTTCCGGCTGATCCCCGCGCCCGATTGCAAGCAGCTCGCGTTCTACCGCGCTTAGCTCGAGTCGATCGCCCGCGAGTCTCATGATGCCTTCCTCCGTTGAAGTGGAGTAGAAGTATGGTCCTCTTGGGCTGAGCGCCTGGGGGATGGCAAGCTTGTCGCGTGTTGGGGTTCAGCGTCCCAGCACCGCTTGGCGCGCGTCGGCAAGATGTGCGAGGGAAACCTCGCAGGTGCCGGGCTCGCGTTCGACAATCCAGCGCTCCACCATCACGTCGACTGCATGTTGCAGCACCGCCTGCACGTTCGCCAGAGGCTCGTCGGCGACGAGGGTCGCGATCGCCTGAGGGCTTGCGTCCCGGGCGAAAGGCGCCTTGCTGTTACCGATCCAGCGTGTCACGAACGCTTTGACCGTGTCCATGTCTGGACGCTCGAATGCGACCTTGACCGTAAACCGGCCGCCACGCATCGCTGCGGGGTCGAGATGCTCCGGGTGGTTGGTCGCTGCGATCCAGACGACGTCGCAACACTGGCCGCCTGCGCCATCCATTGAGCTGAGCAGGCGATTGGTGGCGCTCGTCGCCAAGCTGCCGAACTGGCGGTCGGCCAGCAGGTCGTCCGCTTCGTCGATGAACACGATCGCGGGCCGCAGGTCGCGCGCCTGCTTGCTCAGTACGTCGATACGCTCGGGGGCGTGCAGCAACTCGCTACCCGTCGCCGCCAGGAAGGCCCAGCCAGCGTGGCGTGCCAGTGCGCGCGCAGCGATGGTCTTGCCTGTCCCCGGCTCGCCGTGGAATAGCACGCCACTTGGCAGTCGTGCCCCGAATGCCTCTAGTTGCTCGACCTTGCGCATGCGCTCTGCAAGGCCGACGAGCGTGCGATGAAGTGCTTCCGGCAGCGTAAGTCCGTCCAGATCCGGGGTGTCGGCGGGCAGGTGGCCGGCGCGTCCCTGAACCCGGCGGAGCGCGGCCTGCAGGTGGGCATACGTGAGTCTGACCGCACCTTCGAGGCGCGCGCTGCGTCCTGCGTCTTCTGCCACAGCGCGAATGCGCGCAACGGAAAAGCCATCCCAGCGAGCCGCGGCGGTTTCAATCGCCTGATCCTCGAAGGGCATGCACAATGCGTCGAGTTGACTACGCAGAAGCCCGGCGCGAGCAAGTCCATCCGGCGGCGTGATTTCGACCCGGTAGTCGAAGCGGCCCTCACGGATTGCGGCAGGATCGAGTCGGTCGATATGGTTGGTGGCGGCCACCAGCACGATGCGGCTGTCTCGCACGCGGACGATTTCGGTGAGGAGCGCGTTCGTCGTGCGTGCGCTCTCTTCGCTTGTGCCCGCCTCGTGTGCACGGTCCCGGATCAGGCTGTCGACTTCATCCAGAAACAGGACGCAAGGCGCCTGTGCATGTGCGGCACGAAACGCTTGCATGACCTGTTCGGTCGTCTGGTTGATCCAGCGGGAAGCGACGTCGCCGAACGTGGCCGTGATCATCGGAAGGCCAAGCTCGCCCGCAAGCGCTTCGGCAAATACGGTCTTGCCGTTGCCGGGCTCACCGAACAGCAGAACCCCGTTACGGGCCGCTGGCGTACCTGCGCGGGTCGCCAAGATTTCGTTTCCGGCGGTTAGGAGGCGCTCCTTGACCGCAATCATGCCGATCATGTCGCGGAAAGTCCGTTGTACGCGACGAGCCGGAAAGCGCCTCGCAGCCCGAGCGTGCAGGTCGTTGTCGCCGAGCTCAAGGTCTTGCATCTGAGCCAGCGCTTTCTGGTTGCCGACCGTAGCCGCTGGACTATGCGCGACAGTCGAGCCCTCGTGGCTGCACATCCATTCCGCTGCATACATTGCAAGGAGAGCGACGCCGAGCATCACGAAGTCCGGAAACAGGCGAAACGCCGTCCCAGCAAGGGTAAGCACGATCGCTACGGGCACGGCAGTCATCACGGCGGCAACCTGCCAGGGGTCGCGGCCCAGCGCGACCAAGGCGGTTGCCGTGCTCATGGCGAACACCAGCAGCACCTGGATCACGGTTGCATAGAGGAAGTAGCTGTCCTGCGAAGGGAAGACACCATCGGCAGGAAACAACCGGGACGCCAGCATTGGCAACGCGAGCAGCCCCGAAACGACCATGCTCACACCCAGGATGAAGATGGCGATTTTGGCCGGGAAGGAGAGCTGGTGATTACCGTGCATGGCGAAACTCCGGTGTGATGAGCGGTTTGTAGGTACGACGCAAAAAGCCGGGGGCTTGCTCCGCGCGTTCCTTCAAGAGTGCGAGCATGTCTTTGCGCATGGTGGCGATGGCGCGCGGCTGCGCATCGCGACGGATATTGATCACGAGGTGGCGCTCCGGTTGGCCCGTGCTTGCGCTCAGCACCAGAAAGCCTTCCACGCTGTGGCACGCGTCGAGCCCGCGACAAAGCGTGGAGACCTCGGACCGAATGCCGGACTGAAAAATGTAGGGCTGCAGAACCCAGCGATTTCCCAGGTTCAGCAGGGCGGCGCCAACGAGCAAGTGGCAAAGGCCTCGAACGATTTGCGTTGATTTGGTCTGTTGGGTCATGACGAACGTGTTTTCCTGAGTGTTTTTGTGTCCGGCCTTGCATCTTCCTCTGGAGATGCGTGGTTCAATGCTGCGTTCTGAAGGCGAGGACCTCCGAGCGCGCGAGGTCCATCTCGATGCTCCTCCCGCGCTGGCTGATCTGCAGGTACAGCGTGTCGGAGTTGCGCCCAGCGCGGTAACGAGCTTCGATTGAACACACCCCGTCTGGCTCCGTGGAAATGGCCGTGAGGCCAAGATGGCGCACCGTGTCGCAGCCGCCCGGCTTGAGGATAAGGGTCGCATCATGCATGCGGGAAGAGAGCCAGAATAGATAGCCGAACAATCCGCAGAGCAGCAGGGAAGCCGCTGTGAGCGTGGTGATCAGCAGTTTTGCGGGGGTCAGCTTCATCAGTCGAAATCCGTGCGGTTGTCATTGTTGGTGTGGCCCACTCCTTCGTCTGTGTCGTATTTCGACAGCAGGCTGATGCCGCGTTTAGGCGGACGCTGGTGTGCCTGATAGGCTCCCTTCGGTGCGCGCTCGGGCACTTCGCGGACCCGAAGCCATTCGCCAAGGCATGCGAGGATGCAGTGCTGGCAAAACTGCCCCTCGACGATGTTCCCGTCACCGAATACGCTTTCGTAGCCGGCGTGATAGTCAATGCACAGATGCTCCTGGTATTCGTAGCTGTTCACTGGCATCGAGCGACCGCAGCGGTCACAGGTGCATCCTTCGTGGCGGTGGTTTTCGATCTGATACATGAGTCAATCCTCGCGAAATCTGGCCGTGCTCGGTTCTTGTTGATCAGGGGGCTAGTGTGCGTCCGTGGTCGCGCTGCGCACGCTTGTCGCAAGCTTGTCGGCGACCGTAAGGGTGGCGTCTAGCGAGAGAATGGATTGCACCGGTGCCCAGCATCAATCCACTCGTGCTCACCCGAGATGGGCAGCCCCACCTGCGGGCGTCTCGCACTTCGGGGGGCGTGGCGCGGGATGAACTTTGCGACTCTGGACGCCAGCGGGCTGATTAGCCCGGCGCAGTCTGCGTGCAGCCGAAGCACATCAAATAAACTTCTTTGACATGTCAGAATGATCGCGATTGCAGCGGATCGATCGAGATGAAATGACAGGAGGAAGGCCGAAGATGATGGAATTTACGCGACCACAAACCCTCACCGCAAAGTACCGGATCACTACGCCGATGTTTCTCGGTGGCGAAGGCCAGCAGGTTGACAAGAAGCAGTTTCGTAATGCCTCGTTCAAGGGAGCGCTGCGTTTTTGGTGGCGGGCGCTGAATTGGGGCCGTCTGCTGAAGGCTGCAGGTGGTGAGCCTACGCAGGCCCTCGAGGCCTTGCATGACGAAGAAGGTCGCTTGTTCGGTTTGGCAAGCGATGGCAAGGATTCACGGCAGAGCTTGGTGCAAATTTCCAGCGAACTCGCGAGTGAGGAGAGCGCAGAGAAGGTTCAACTTTCCCAGGTCGGCTATCTGCTTGGACAAGGGCTTTATCACTTCAGAGACGGCGTGCTGCGTGGCTACATCGCTGCAGGAAAGGTCTTGGTGAACGTGCAACTCAAGCCACAGGCCAGCGTGCAGGACTTCCATTCGGTGCGGCAGGCTCTGATCGCGCTAGGTGTGTTCGGAGCGCTGGGCAGTCGCGCACGCAAGGGGCTGGGTTCGCTGTCGATCGAGTCGATCAGTGCCCCCGGTGCAGCCGAAGCACGCTTCACGACGCGCGAGGCCATCCGTGATTTCATCGGCAGCATTGACTTCAGTTGAGGTGCCCTACGTTTTCCGCCTTCCAAGCGGTCGTCCTCATGCTGCCATTTCTTGCTGATCCTGTCGTTCGATCCAGTTCTGCAAGAACGTGGTCGG
>NZ_JBNCAR010000035.1:0-35503 GCF_051280715.1 Thauera sp. AutoDN2
TCCTTGAATGCTTGTCCGTACCTGGCCACTTCTTTCTTCCGTTATCGCCCTCGGGTTTCAGATTCTATCGAGGCGACAACCATCTTGACCTAGAGGGGATGACTCTGAGCAGTGCTGGCGTGCTGAGCGGCACGCCGACGGCGGGCGGCTCGTTCAACTTCACCATTACGGCGACGGATTCGACCGGCGGCACCACCGTGACCGGCAGCCAGGCCTACACCCTGGCGGTGAACGCGCCCACCATCAGCGTGTCACCCACCAGCCTGGCGGATGGAACCCTCAGCGTTGCCTACAGCCAGGCCATTACCGCCAGTGGCGGCACCGCGCCCTACACCTATGCCATCACCGCAGGTGCCCTGCCAACAGGGCTCAGCTTGAGCAGCGGCGGCAGCTTGAGCGGCACGCCAGGCGCTTCCGGGACGTTCAACTTCACGGTAACGGCAACCGATAGCAGCACCGGAACCGGCCCCTATGCCGGCGCAAGACCCTATGCACTGACGATCCTGGCCGCACCCACAGCAACCACTGGCACGGCAAGCACCATTACCGCCACCGGCGCAACGCTGGGCGGCACGGTCTCCAGCAACGGCGCCAGCACCACGGTGACTTTCGACTATGGGCTGGACACCAACTACGGATCATCCGCTGCGGCCAGTCAGAGCCCACTGGCGGCGGGCGCCAGCGGCAGCAGCGTTTCAGCCGCGATTACCGGCTTGAGCTGCAACACGACCTATCACTTCCGCGTGAAAGCGGTGAATAGCGTCGGAACGACCGATGGCAGCGATGCCACCTTCACCACCAGCGCCTGCGCGCCGACCGTCACCACCGGCGGCGCGACCAGCATCACCGCGAGTGGCGCTACCTTGGGTGGCACGGTTTCCAGCGGAGGCGCCAGCACCACAGTGACTTTCGATTATGGGTTGACGACCGGCTACGGTTCGTCAGCCTCGGCCAGTCAGAGTCCGTTGCCAGCGGGCGCCAGCAACAGCAGCGTATCGGCTGCGATTTCCAGTCTGAGTTGCGGCACGACCTATCACTTCCGGGCTACCGCTACCAACAGCGCCGGCACCACCAATGGTTCGGATGCCACATTCGCGACGGCCGCCTGTAGTGCGCCCGGCGCGCCGACCATCGGTACGGCTACGGCCGGCAATGCTCAGGCGTCGGTCACGTTTACGCCCCCTGCCAGTGATGGCGGATCGGCGATTACCGGCTACACGGCTACCTCAAGTCCCGGTGGCATCACGGGCACCTGCGCCTCCAGCCCATGTACGGTCACAGGGCTGACCAATGGCACGGCCTACACCTTTACCGTCACCGCCACGAACGCGGTTGGCACCGGAGGCGCATCGGCTGCATCCAACAGCGTGACGCCCAAGGCCCCGCAGACCATCACCTTCAGCAACCCCGGCGCGCAGAATTTCGGCACGACGCCCACACTGACGGCGACCGCGACTTCAGGCCTTACCCCCACCTTCACCTCCAGCACCACCGGCGTCTGTACGATCACCAGCGGCGGGGCCTTGACCTTCGTGACGGCTGGCTCCTGCACCATCAATGCCGATCAGGCAGGCGATGCCAGCTACATAGCCGCGCCCCAGGTCAGCCGGACCTTCACCGTGAATCCGGTGGTGCCGGGTGCACCGACGATCGGGACGGCAACCGCCGGAGACACCCAGGCCAGTGTCGCCTTTACGGCGCCGACGAATACTGGCGGGACAACGATCACCGGCTATACAGTAACGGTCAGCCCTCCGGATGTTGCGCCCGTGAATGGCGCCAGCAGCCCGATTGTCTTAACCGGGCTGACCAATGGGCAGGCCTATACCTTTACCGTCACTGCTACGAACGCAGCGGGCACCGGGCCGGCTTCGGCTGCATCGAATAGCGTGACGCCCGCCGCGATCCAGACCATCACTTTCGCGAATCCCGGCGCCCAGAACTTCGGTACCTCACCAACCCTGTCGGCGACTTCGGATTCAGGCCTCACCCCCACCTTCACCTCCAGCACCACCGCGGTATGTACGATTACAAGCGGGGGGGCTCTGACGTTCGTGACGGCTGGCTCCTGCACCATCAATGCCGATCAGGCGGGAAATGCCAGCTACCTACCCGCACCTCAGGTCAGCCGAACCTTCAGCGTCAATGCCGTTGTGCCCGGCGCCCCTACCGGCGTGACAGCCACGGCTGGCGATGCCCAGGCCACCGTCAGCTTCACTCCGCCCGCCAGCGATGGCGGCGCGGCGATCACGGGCTACACAGTCACATCCAGCCCGGGCGGCCTGACAGCCACCGGGGCAGCCAGTCCGATCACGGTCACGGGCCTGGCCAACGGCACAACCTACACCTTCACGGTAGCCGCCACCAATTCGGTGGGAACGGGTGCGGCGTCCACGGCATCCGCCGCGGTCACGGCTGGGGTGACCACCGCCACTGGCACCGTGCCCGGCATGACAGGTACGGCGGTCGCTTCGATTTCGGGTGGAGGACCAAGCTGCTCATTCGACCCCAGCACCGCCTTCGTCATTCCAGCCTCCACGCCGGTGGGCCGGAGCCTGCCCAACGGCGGCTTTGAGTTCCTGGCCACCGGCTGCGCCGGCAGCGTGACGATCTCCATCACCTATCCGGAACCATTGCCGGTGGGCGTCCAGTTCTGGAAGTTCGGTCCGGCCACTGTGGGCGCCCCGACCTCAACCTGGTTCCAGTGGTCCGGTGCCACCCTCAGCACCGATCGCCGCACGGTGAGCTACACCTTGACCGACAACGGTGTGGGAGATGCCGACAGCGCCGTGGGCCGCATCTACGACCCATTCGCACCAGCGATGGGAGGCGCAGGGACGGTGACCAGCATCCCGGTAGACAACCCTTGGGCACTTGCCAGCGTGAGTGCCTTGCTGGGCTGGCTGGGTCTGAGGAATCGCCGCAAGGCCAATTCAAGGAGCCGCGCACGATGAACCGCCATCACGCTCGGCAGCGCACGCCGGGAGCCCGACTGAACGCTTGATCAACGATTGCGGATGGGCGGACGACCCGAACCTGTTGCAAATAAGCGACACCACGCTCCGGTTTTCGGTCTTAATTTCCCTGCTCCGTTCACGAATGCACTTGGAGCCGCCATGCCGACCACCCTGATCGAACCCTTCCGCATCAAAAGCATCGAGCCGATCCGCATGACCACGCGCGCCGAGCGCGAGCGCCTGCTGGACGAAGCCCGGCTCAACCCCTTCCGCCTGCGGGCCGAGGACGTGCTGATCGACTGGCTCACCGACTCGGGCACCGGTGCGATGTCGAGCCGGCAGTGGGGGGCGATCATGGAGGGCGACGAGAGCTACGCCGGCGCACGCAGCTTCTACCGCCTGCAGGCGGTGATCCGCGAACTCACCGGCATGGAGCACTTCATGCCCACGCATCAGGGCCGCGCCGCCGAGAAGGTCCTCTTCACCGCCGCATGCAAGCAGGGCGACGTGGTGCCCAACAACTGCCACTTCGACACCACGCGCGCCAACCTCGAATACCTCGGTGTCGAGGCACTCGACCTCGTCATCCCCGAAGGCCTGCAGCCGGCGCTGATCCACCCCTTCAAGGGCAACATCGACCTCGACCGCGTCGAGCACCTGCTGCGCACCCGCGGCGACCGCATCCCCTTCGGCATGATCACGGTGACCAACAACACCGGCGGCGGCCAGCCGGTGTCGATGGCCAACATGCGTGCCTATTCCGAACTGCTGCACCGCCATGGCAAGCCGCTGATCATGGATGTTTGCCGCTTCGCCGAGAACGCGATGTTCATCAAGATGCGCGAGCCGGGCTACACGGACGTGCCGGTGAAGGCGATCGTGCAGGAGATGTTCTCGCTCGCCGACGGCTGCACCATGAGCGCGAAGAAGGACGGCATGGTCAACATCGGCGGCTTCATCGTGCTGCGCGACGAACAATGGATGGACGCAGTGCGCAACATGCTGATCCTCACCGAAGGTTTTCCAACCTACGGCGGCCTGGCGGGCCGGGATCTCGAGGCGCTCGCGGTGGGCCTGCAGGAAGGCATCGACGAGGACTACCTGCGCTATCGCCTGCGCACCGCGGAATACCTCGGCGAGCGACTGGAAGCCGCCGGTGTGGGCATCGTGCGCCCCACGGGCGGCCACGCGGTGTACATCGACGCGCGCAGCATCCTGCCCGACATGCCGATCGAGCATTACCCGGCGTGGGCACTGTGCAACGCGCTCTATCTGCAGGGCGGCATCCGCGGCGTGGAGATCGGCTCGGTGATGTTCGGCAAGCGCCGCGAGGACGGCAGCGAGACTTACCACAGCATGGAACTCGTGCGTCTGGCCTTCCCGCGCCGCATGTACACCCAGTCGCATTTCGATTACGCGGCCGAGGTGATCGCCGAGGTAAAGGAAGACGCACGTAACATCCGCGGCGTGCGCATCGTCAAGCAGCCGCCCTTCCTGCGCCACTTCACCTGCGAGTGTGCGTGGGCCTGAGGACGGACCTCCCTCCAGCGATGCGCCTGCCCCTGACCCTCCTCGCAGTCGTCCTCACCGCGCTCGCAGCGTCAGGCGTCGCCCCATACGATCGCGGCGTGTGGTGGGCCGAGGTGGCACCGGTGCTCATTGCCATGCCCATCCTCGTCGCCACCGCACGGCGCTTTCCGCTCACCCCGCTCTGTTACGGGTTGATCGCCTTCTTCTCTCTGATTTTGATCCTGGGGGGCAGCTACACGTATGCGCGCGTACCGATCGGCTTCGTGGTTCAGGACTGGTTCGAGCTCGCGCGCAACCCCTACGACCGTTTCGGCCATTTCTTCCAGGGGGTGACGCCGGCCATCCTCGGGCGTGAGCTGCTGCTGCGCACCTCGCCGCTGCGCGCCGGAAAATGGCTGTTCGCGCTACTCACGCTGAGCTGCCTGGGGATCAGCGCGCTCTACGAGCTCGTGGAGTGGGCGTCGGCCGTGCTGTGGGGCGGCGGTGCAGTGGAATTCCTCGGCACCCAGGGGGATCCTTGGGACGCGCAGGCCGACATGCTGATGGCGCTGCTGGGGGCAATGGGCGCACAACTGCTGCTGGGCCGGATGCACGACCGTCAACTGGCCGGACTGAAGCAGCGCCCGCACTGAACGCAGGCCGGGCGACGACCGATGGCAGTCGCCCGATCAGCCTTACACGGCGTGCCGGCGCCGGTGCTGGCGCGCGCCGGCCGAACCGTCGCCATCCGCGTGCGCATGCCGTGCCGCGGTCATTTCGGCGAGCACGGTGGCGATCTTGTGGTTCAGCGTACCCTTGGGGATGACACCCTTCGCATCCGGCTCGCCCGCCTCGACGCCGGTCAGTACCGTCATCGCCTCGTCCACCGTCTTCACCGCGTGGATGTGGAACAAGCCCTTGGCCGCGGCCTCGACCACGTCTTCGCGCAACATCAGGTGGCGCACGCTCGCGGCAGGGATCACCACCCCATGCGAGCCGTCCAGCCCGCGTGCCTTGCACAGGTCGAAGAAGCCCTCGATTTTCTCGTTGACGCCACCGATCACCTGCACCTCACCGAACTGATTCACCGAGCCGGTGATCGCAAAGCGCTGCTGGATGGGGATCTGCGTGAGCGCCGACAGCAGCGCGCACAGCTCGGCAAGCGAGGCGGAGTCGCCCTCGACCGGCGCATACGACTGCTCGAACACCAGGCTCGCCGACAGCGACAGCGGCTGATGGCGGGCATAGCGCGCGGCGAGGAAGGCGGACAGGATCAGCACGCCCTTGGAGTGGATGGCGCCGCCCAGCTCGGTCTCGCGCTCGATGTCAACCACATCGCCTTCGCCCATGCGCACGGTGGCGGTGATGCGCACCGGGTGACCGAAGAGCTCGCCGGCCAGTTCGATCACCACCAGCCCGTTGATCTGCCCGGCGCGTTCGCCGTCGGTGGAGATCAGCGTGGTGCCGTCCAGGATGGACTCCAGCACACGGGTCGGATAGCGGTCGGCACGACGCTTGCGTGCCGCAAGCGCATCTTCCACTTCGGTACGCCCGGTGACGGCCAACCCCTTGCCACGCGCATGAAAATCGGCCTCGCGCATCAGGTCGGACAGCGCGCGCGTGTTCAGCGACAGGCGCCCGGAGTCGTCCGCCAGACGCGAGGCTTCCTCCACCAGGCGCGCAACACCTTCGCGATGCACCGGGAGGAGCTTGGCCGTACGCACCAGCAGCGCCATCAGGCGCGCGTACTCGCACTCATTCCCGGGCGTTCGCGGCAGGTCATCATCGAAATCGGCCGGCACCTTGAACAGGTCGGCGAACTCCGGATCGTGCTCCATGAGCAGGTAATACACGTCGCGATCGCCGATCAGCACCACCTTGAGCGCGCACGGCAGCGCCTCGGGCTCGAGCGTCAGCGCGCCGCTCCAGCCCTGCGCCTCGGCAGGCGGTTCGATGCGGATCTCACCCGCGCGCAGGCAGCGCTTGAGGCCTTCCCAGGCAAAGGGCTGCGACAGCAGGCGCTCGGCATCCAGCACCAGGTAACCACCATTGGCGCGATGCAAGGCACCGGCACGGATCAGGTTGAAGTGGCTGACCTGGTTGCCCTGCTGCACGATGTGTTCGATGCGGCCAATCAGGTTGCCGTAGCCCGGGTTGTTCTCGAACACCACCGGCGCGCCCTGAGAGGCCGAATGGTCGACCAGCAGCTTGACCTGGTAGCGGTGGTAACGGGTGTTCTCCTCCGGCTCGGGTGCCTCCTCATCCTCCTCATCCAGCATCGTGCCCTTGATCGCGGAGTCGAGCACGTCGCGCTCCACGGCGTCGAGGAAGGCGAGCACCTCGGACAGATCCTCATGCGCCTCACGCACCTCGCGCAGCAGATGCGCGACGGCCGGGCCCAGCACCTCGCGCTCGGCGCGCTCGATGGATTCACGCACTGCCTTGCGCCAGCCGGGGAAGTCGTTGAGCAGATCCTCCAGGCGGTCGCTCCAGGCGCCGACGCGCGCCTCGATGGTCTTGCGCTCGTCTTCGGGCAAGGCCTCGAAAACCTCGGGCGACATCGCTTCGCCCTCCCTGGTGGGCGCGAACACGAAGCCCTCGGGCGTCTGCATCAGGGAAATGTTCTCGGCTGCACAGGCCTGGCCGAGCTCGCGCAGGGCGGCCTCCTCGCGCGCCTTGTGCGCACTCTGCAGCGATTCGACGCGATCTACGTGCGCATCGCTGTCGAGCGCAGCACCGAGCGCCGGCCCGAGGTCGCGGATGAAGGTCTGCATGTGCGTACGCAACGCCCCGCCCCGTCCGGCAGGCAGCGCGAGCAGCTTCGGCTTGAGCGGCTCGCCGAAGTTGTGCAGGTAGCACAGGTCTGGCGGCACGGGTTCGCTCGCCGCGCGTTCGTGCAGCAGCCGGAAGGTGGTGGCGTGCTTGCCGCTGCCCGTCTCGCCCAGCACAAAGACGTGATAGCCGGTGTGCCCCATCGCGAGCCCGAAACGGATCGCTTCCACGGCGCGCGCCTGGCCGAGGTCGCCGGCATGTTCGATGAGGGATTCGGTGGTTTCGAAGGTGAAGCAGGCGGGGTCGCACTGCTTGCGCAGCGCCGTTGCCGGCAGCGGCACGAGATCGGCCATGTTTGATTCTTCTCCTGATGCCGGATCGATCCGGAGCGCAATGATACACCCCGCCTTCGCGGCCCGCGCCCACAGGCTGCCACGCCCCGACCCGCCTCACGATGCGCCCCAGCGCGAACCCAGCCGCGAACCGTGCCTTGCATCGCGTTGTCCATGCTTTGATAATCCTGCAACCCGACCCCGCCACCGACCATGAAAGTCATCCCGATCCAGCAGCTTGCTCCGAGCAACGCACCCGACACCGAGGTGCCCGACCCGGCCTCACGCCCTGCCCCGGGTGAAGCGCTTGTCGACCGCCGCGGGCGCGAGGTACGCGACCTGCGCATCTCGGTCACGGACCGCTGCAACTTCCGCTGCGTGTATTGCATGCCGCGCGAGGTGTTCGGCGACGACTATGCCTTCCTGCCCAGGCGCGAACTGCTCAGTTTCGAGGAGATCCTGCGTGTGGCGCGCCTGTTCGCAGAACGCGGCGTGCGCAAGATCCGCATCACCGGGGGCGAGCCGCTGCTGCGCAAGGACGTCGAGCGCCTGATCGAGATGCTCGCCCGTCTGGACGGGGTGGAGATCACGCTGACCACGAACGGCGTGCTGCTGCCCCGCATGGCGCAGCGCCTGGCCGACGCCGGCCTGCATCGGGTCACCGTGAGCCTGGATGCACTGGACGACGCCCTGTTCCGGCGCATGAACGACGCCGACTACCCGGTAGAGAAGGTGCTCGAAGGCATCGACGCCGCACGGGCAGCCGGGCTGGGCCCGATCAAGGTGAACATGGTCGTCAAGCGCGGCACCAACGACGGTGACATCGAGGCCATGGCCACCCATTTCCGCCATAGTGGGCACATCCTGCGCTTCATCGAGTTCATGGACGTAGGTGCCTCGAACGGGTGGAAGATGGACGAAGTACTGCCCTCGCGCGAGGTTGTCGCACGCATCGACCGCCTGTTCCCGCTCGAACCTGCCGACCCGAACTACGTGGGCGAGGTCGCCGAACGCTGGCGCTACAAGGATGGCGCAGGTGAAATCGGTGTGATCTCCTCGGTCACGCAGGCCTTCTGCTCAAGCTGCACACGCATCCGACTATCCACCGAAGGGCAACTCTACACCTGCCTGTTCGCCCAGCAGGGTCACGACCTGCGCACCTTGCTTCGCACCGGCGCGGACGACGCACAGATCGACGCCGTCATCGCCCGTGTCTGGAATGGCCGTGACGACCGCTATTCGGAGATCCGCACGGCGGCAACGGCGGCGCAGCGCAAGATCGAGATGTCCTACATCGGCGGTTGAGGCGACGACGGCTGCCGGGTGAGGCACCGCCGCACCCGGTCCCTTGTCGAATCGCTCAATCCCGGATCGCCTCGAGTTCGAAGCGCAGTTGCACCGCATCGCCGACCATGCCGCCCTTGAGCGCATAGTCCATCCCCCACTCGCTGCGTAGCAGGGTGGTACGGGCCGAGATGCCCAGCGTGTGCTTGCGATGGCCGAAGGGATAGCTCGCCACCTTGTTCAGCGACACGTCCAGCGTCACCGGTCGCGTCTTGCCGAGCAGGGTGAGATTGCCGCCGAGCCGGCCCTCGAGCCGCCCGTCACGCTCGCCCGTCAGCTCGAAGCCCGTGGCCTCGAAGACGATTTCCGGATAGCGCCCGGCGTCGAGGAAATCGCTGTCGCGCACATGACGGTCGCGCGCCTCGTGGTTGCTGAACACGCTGTCGGCGGCCACGACGACCCTCCCCGACACCAGCGTGCGCGCCTCCTCGTCATACACGAAGCTGCCGCGCGCCTTGAGGAACATGCCGATCACGTCGGCGTAGCCCACGTGATTGACCTGAAAGCCTATCGCGAAATGATCGGGATCGATCGTGTAGCCGTGCGGCTCGGCCCAGGCCGGCGCAGCGCCCAGAGCGGCCGCCGCGAGCCCTGCCGCAAGCCAGGGACGCAGGCCGAAAAACCGTGTGTTCCTCTTCATCCTGTCTTCCTCCTTACGCTTCCAACCCGTGCCGGCGAGCGCCCGGCACCCATTCAGGCGTCGACGCGGCCATGCGCGCGCCGCCACCGGACATCGACCGCGAACGACCACGCCAGCAGCGCCAGTGCCAGCACCAGCAGCGGCACCGCGAGCGCGGGCTTCACCATCGGCAGCAGGCTCACGAGCAGGCTGGCGACCTGCCACACACACACCAGCTTGCGCCGCCGACTCTCGGGCAGCGGCCCTTCGAGCCAGGGCCAGACGAACATCGCCGCCACGAAGCCGTAACGCATCGCCCCGATCGCCAGCACCCACGACCCCGCCTTGTCCATCAGCAGCAGATGCACGCACAGGATCAGGATCAGGAAGGCGTCGAGCTCCATATCGAAGCGCGCGCCGAACGCGCTCTCGCAGCCGCAGCGCCGCGCCACCCAGCCATCGACGCCGTCCATCAGCAGCGCCAGCGCGGCGACCAGGGCAAGCGCGGTCGCGTGCTGCTGCGCCCACGCCGGCGCCGCCAGCGCCCCCGCCACCAGCGCCACCAGCGCGGCGCGCAACAGGGTCACGCGGTTGGCCGGCCCCAGCCCGCGGCGCGTATCCGGCCACGCGTGCAGGATCAGGGCGCCCACCGCCGCCATCACCACCGCCGCCACACCCGCGACGCGGAGCGGCAGGGCCATCACACTCGCCGCCAGCGCGCCGAGTGCGATCGTCACCGCGAGCCCGCCCGCCAACTC
Organism: Thauera sp. AutoDN2; assembly: GCF_051280715.1. Lineage (NCBI taxonomy): Bacteria > Pseudomonadati > Pseudomonadota > Betaproteobacteria > Rhodocyclales > Zoogloeaceae > Thauera > Thauera sp. AutoDN2. Next base: position 10,292 of record NZ_JBNCAR010000035.1, read on the forward strand.
CAGCCAGAGCTGCGGCCACGAAGCCTGCGTCGCGGGCATACCGTCCTCGTTCATGCTCTCCTCACCTCCGGCGCCTCGGTCGCGGCGCGCTGCTACCATGTCGGCTTCGATCATCGGACCGCACGAAGGGTTCGCGCAAGACGGCGGAAACACCCAGCCGACTCCACCCCTCGCCTTACGAACGCCCAGGAACACAGAATGCCCGACACCAACCTCGCGTTCTGGACCCTCGCCCCGGGACACGGCGCCCTGCGCCCGGCGCCCCTGCGCCCGCTGCAGGACGGCGAAGTCCTCGTGCGCAGCCTCTACAGCGGCATCAGCCGCGGCACCGAGAGCCTGGTGTATCGCGGCGAGGTGCCGGCGAGCGAATACCAGCGCATGCGCGCGCCCTTCCAGGAAGGCGCGTTTCCCGGTCCGGTCAAGTACGGCTACATCAGCGTCGGCGTCGTCGAGACCGGCGCGGGGCCCGATGCCGAAGCCCTCTGCGCCCGCCCGGTGTTCTGCCTGCATCCGCACCAGCAGCGCTACATCGTGCCGGCGGCGGCCGTGCTGCCCCTGCCCGACGGACTGCCGCCCGCGCGCGCGGTGCTCGCCGCCAACATGGAGACCGCGATCAACGGCTGCTGGGACGGCGCGCCCGGCGTGGGCGACCGCATCGCTGTCGTCGGCGCCGGCGTGGTCGGCAGCCTGGTCGCCTGGCTGTGCAACCACATCCCCGGCACCGACGTCGAACTGATCGACATCGACCCCGGCCGCGCGCGGCTCGCGGAGGCGCTCGGCCTCACCCACCGCCTGCCCGATGCGGCGCGCGGCGACTGCGACCTCGTCTTCCACGCCAGCGGCAACCCTGCCGGCCTTGCCACCGCACTGGCGCTCGCGGGCCAGGAAGCGAGCATCATCGAGATGAGCTGGTACGGCAGCGCGCAGGTCGGCCTGCCGCTGGGCGGCGCCTTCCACGCGCGCCGGCTCGCCATCCGCTCCAGCCAGGTCGGCCACTTGCCGCCCCAGCGCAGCCCGCGCTGGGACTACCGCCGCCGCATGGAACTCGCGCTGCGCCTGCTCGTCGACGCCCGACTCGATGCGCTGATCAGCGGCGAGACGGATTTCGCCGCGCTGCCCGCGCTCATGCACCGCCTCGCCCACGCACCGGCAGGCGCGCTGTGCGAGCGCATCCGCTACCCGGGCGCCGACGCCCACCAGACCGCTCACCCCCACGACTCCGGAGATCCCGCATGTACAGCCTGACCGTCCGCGACCACATCATGATCGCCCACAGTTTCCGCGGCGAGATCTTCGGCCCGGCGCAGCGCGTGCATGGCGCCACCTATCTGGTCGACGCCTGCTTCCAGCGCGCCGAGCTCGATGCCGACGGCCTCGTGGTCGACATCGGCCTCGCCAGCGACACGCTCAAGGCGGTGCTCGCCGAGTTCAACTTCCGCAACCTCGACGACGAACCCGCACTGCAGGGCCGCAACACCACCACCGAGTTCATGGCGCGCGTGATCTTCGACCGCATGGCGGCCGCCATCCGCGACGGCCGTCTCGGCGCGGGCGGCCAGGGCCTGCAGCACCTGAAGATCACCCTGCACGAATCGCACATCGCCTGGGCGAGCTACGAAGGCGCGCTGTGAGCTCGGCGCCGCCGGCCGTCCGCCGCCCTGCCCCCGCCCGCACACGACCGAGACCCATCGCATGAGCCGCACGCTCGACTTCATCGTGCCCGGCGATCCGGCGCAGCGCACGGGCGGCTACCTGTACGACGCCCACATCGCCGCCGAGCTGCGCCGGCTCGGCTGGACGGTCACGGTGCACGGCCTGCCCGGACGCTTCCCGCGCGCCGACGCCACCGCGCGCACCGCGCTCGCGCGCACCCTGGACGCAATCCCCTCGGGGCGCACTGTGCTCGTGGACGGCCTCGCGCTCGGCGGCCTGCCCGAGGTCGCGATCCGCCAGCGCGACCGCCTCGCACTCATCGGCCTGGTCCATCACCCGCTCGGCGACGAGCGCGGGCTGAGCGCCGCGCAGCGCGCCTGCCTGTATGCGAGCGAACGCGCCGCGCTGGGCGCCGCGCAGCGCATCATCACCACCAGCGCCTTCACTGCGCGCCGGCTCGCCGGATTCGGCGTCTCGCACGCACGCATCGCAGTCGTGGAGCCGGGCGTAGCCCCCCTGCCGCTGGCCCCCGCCGACGGCGAGCCGCCGCGCCTGCTCTGCGTCGGCAGCCTCGCGCCGCGCAAGGGGCAGGATCTGCTCGTGCGGGCGCTCGCCGGGCTGCGCGAGTTGCCCTGGCAGTGCGAACTGATCGGCAGCACCGCGCGTAACCCGGACTTCGCCGCCGAAGTCGGGCGCCTGATCGAGGCGGCCGGCCTGCAGGAGCGCGTCCGCCTGCGCGGCGAATGCAGCGACGAAGCGCTGCACGCCGCCTACGCCGAGGCCGACCTCTTCGTGCTGCCCTCGTATTACGAGGGCTACGGCATGGTGGTGACCGAGGCGCTGGCGGCAGGACTGCCGGTGCTCACCACCACCGGCGGCGCCCTGGCCGACACCTTGCCCGCGGCCGCGGGTATCGCGGTGCCGCCGGGCGAGGCCGACACCCTTGGCGAAGCCTTGTCGAGCCTGCTGCGCGAACGCAGTCTGCGCCTTGCCCTGCGCGACGGCGCTCGCGAGGCACGCGGACGCCTGCGCGACTGGAGGCTGGCCGGCGCCGAGTTCGCCGCTGCACTGACGACGAGCTCGTCCGCCCCGACCGCGCCTCATCCCGATGCCTGCTTCAACGCCGACTGGCTCGCACTGCGCGCCATCGCCGACAGCGCGGCCCGCGCCCCACGGCTCGCGGCGCTCGCCGCCGAGTGGCTGCGCCGACGCCAGGTCGCCGACCCCGGGCGTGCGCTGCGCATCACCGACCTCGGCAGCGGCAGCGGCGCCAATCCGCGCCACCTCGCGCCACGCCTGCCCGGTCCGCAGCGCTGGACCCTGGTCGACCACGACCCCGCGCTGCTCGCACATGCCCGCGTCGCCTGCGAGGCACTGCGCGACGCACAGTGCGGCACCGCAGCGCTGCGCACGCGCTGCGCCGACCTCGGGCAGCTCGACCGCCACACCCTCGCCGAGGCCGATCTCGTCACCGCCTCTGCGCTGCTCGACCTGGTGGAAGCCGCCTGGCTCGACCGCTTGGCGCAGGCCTGCGCGCAGACCGGCTGCGCGCTGCTGATCACCCTGAGCGTGGATGGCGGATGGTCGTTCTCGCCGGCGTCCTCGGCAGAACCCGCGGACGCGGCGGCGCTGGAGGCGGAAGACGATTTCGTGCGTGAGGCCTTCAACGCTCACCAGCGCCGCGACAAGGGGCTCGGACCCGCGCTCGGACCCGACGCCGCGCCTGCGCTCGCCGCCGCGCTGCGCCAGCGCGGCTTCACGGTCACGCTCGCGCCCAGCCCGTGGCGGCTGGACCTCGCCGAACCTGCATCGGCTGCGCTCGCGCAGGCACTCATCGACGGCTGGCGCGACGCCGCCAGCGCGCAGCGCCCGGAAGCCGGCACACGCATCGCCGCCTGGCATGCCCGCCGCAGCGCAGACTGCCGGAGTGGCCCCGGCAGGCTGGAGGTCGGCCATCTGGATCTCTTCGCGCTGCCGCCGGCCCCGGGCGAAAGCGTTCCACCACTTGCCTGAACTCGCGCGAGCGCCTGCCGCATGAGCCTGCCCCCGCCCGCGAAGCCCGCCGATGGCAGCCATGGCGTTGACGCCACCGTTACCGTGCGCCGCACCCGCATCCTGCGCCTGGCCGCCAGCGTCGGCCTGCTCGCGGGCGTGCTGTACTGGCTCGACCCACGCGCACTCGGCGCAGCCTTTTCCGCACCGCATCCGGGCTGGCTCGCGGCAGCGCTGGCGCTCGGCGTGCCGCAGGTGGTGCTGTCGGCCTGGCGCTGGCGGCTCACCGCAGCGCGCCTGGGTGCGCATCTGCCGCTTGGCGCCGCAGTGCGCGAGTACTACCTTGCCACCTTCCTCAACCAGGTGCTGCCCGGCGGGGTGATGGGCGACGCCGCGCGCGCCTGGCGTCACGCCCGCAAGGAAAGCCATGTCCAGCATGGTGGCGCTGCGGCGTGGCAGGCCGTGGTGCTGGAGCGCGCCTCCGGCCAGCTCGCGCTCCTGCTGGTGGTGCTCGCCAGCCTGGCGCTGTCACCTGCGCTGCGCTCGGCCGTCCACGGCGCGTTCAGCGGCCCGCGTCCCACGGCGGCGGCGCTGGCCGGGCTGCTGCTCGCGCTACTGGCGCTCGGGCTGACCCTTTCGAGAACCCGCCTGCGCGTGCATCTCAGCCAGTTGCGGCAGGCGGCACGGCAGGCGCTGCTCGCACGCGGAGCTTTCCTGCCCCAGTTGATCGCCTCGCTACTCGTGGTCGCGAGCTATGTCGGCGTGTATCTGTGCTGCATGCGCATGATCGGAATCGACACACCCCTCGCCACGGCCGCGCCGCTCGTCCCCTGGGTGCTGCTCGCGATGGCGATCCCGCTCTCGATCGCCGGCTGGGGCGTGCGCGAGGGCGCGGCGGCGCTGCTGTGGCAGGCGGCGGGCCTCGACCCGGCGCAAGGGGTAGCGATCTCGATCGGCTACGGCGCCGTGGTGCTGCTGTCCAGCCTGCCCGGCGCGCTGATGCTGCGCCACGGAAGAGCGGTAGCCGTCCCGGATCCTGGCTGAGGCCACACCCTGCAGCAGCGGTAGACGCATCCCATATGCGGAGCGCGCACCCTGCAGGGACCGGGGACGCATCCTGCGAGGGGATGCACGCAAACACCACCTCACGCCATCTGCCGGCGCAGGTCGAGGTCGAACACCACATCACCGCCACAGGAAAAGCAACGGCTCATCGGGCGCAGCGCCTGTTCCAGCGAATGAATCGGCGACAGCGCCAGCCCCGGCCGGCCCGAGCCGATCAGCATCGGCGCCACCAGCATGTGCAGCCGATCGAGCACACCCGCTTGCAGGAACCGCGACACCGTCACGCCCCCGCCTTCCACCAGCACCCGCCGGTAGCCCGCCGCATGCAGCCAGGCCAGCACGACCGCCGGGTCGAAGCCCGCATCTCCTGCCGGCAGCGCACGGCGCACAAGCTCGCCGGACCCGACCATGCCCGGAGCGCCAGGGTCTTCGCCGCTGCCTCCATCTGCAACCAGATGAAGTGTAGGCGCGCTGCGGTCATGGAACACGCGCGCCGCAGGATTGGCCCGACCGCGCGGGTCGAGCACCACCCGCAATGGATTTACCCCCGGCACGTGGCGCACCGTGAGCTGCGGATTGTCCGCATTCAGGGTGCCCACGCCAACGATCACCGCATCGACCGCCGCACGCAGCCGATGCAGATGCATACGCGCCTCGGGCCCGTTGATGTAGTGCGAAGCGCCGCTCTCGGTTGCGATGCGTCCATCCAGGCTCTGCCCGAGCTGGGCCACGACGAGCGGCCCCGGTGCAGTCACCAGCGGGAGGAAGATGTCGAGCAGCTGCGACGTCTCCGACGCCAGCGCCACATTGCAGCGCCACGCGCCGCCGGCCTCGACCTTGATCGTCGTATCGCCGACGATGAAACTTGTACGCATCTCGACGGCCCAATTCACGTCGTACGCTTGCAGGATGCAGGCCCAGCCCCAATCTGGTAGAAGTCTTTCCGACATCGAACATTCCTCAAAAGACGGTTTGCACCCGCGGCGCCCGCTCTGTGCGTGCATCGCAGCCTGGCAACCCGAGAACATCCCCACGGAGAACAACGAATGCGCCAAGCCGAGCGTGCCATCTTCGACCTGCGACGCGGGCTTCCGATCCTGCTCCGCCACCCTGGCCGCGAAATTCTCGTTCAGGCGGTCGAAGGCCTCGACGACAAGGCGCTTGCCGCGCTGCAATCCCTGTCCGGCGCACCTGCCCGGCTGGTGCTGAGCGAGCACCGTATGGCCGCGCTCGGACACCGCGATGCGGGCGAGACCGTCTCGCTCGACCTTTCGCCCCTGCCTGGCGCCGCCAGCCTGCGCGATCTGGCCTGGAAACGCGGCGTCCGCCTGCCTGCCACCGCTACCTCCACACCCGGCGCGGATGCCGAGCGCGCGGCACTGCGTCTGCTCGGGCGCGCCCAGCTCGTGCCCGCGGCGATCGCATGCGATGTCGCGCCGGGTCGCGCCGACGCCGTGGCGGCCGAGGTCGCGAGCGGCGAGTTGCTCGCGGTAAGCACCGAGACCGCGCTGCGCCTGTGCGAGAGCGGCCCGGGCGGACTCGCCCGCATCAGCGAGGCCCGCGTGCCGCTCGCCGAAGCCGAGGATAGCCGCTTCGTGCTCTTCCGCGAGGCCGACGGCATTCACGAGCACGTCGCCATCGTCATCGGCGACACTTCACGCTGGCCCGAGGCTGTCCCTGTCCGCCTGCACTCGTCCTGCCTCACCGGCGATCTCTTCGGCAGCCTGCGCTGCGACTGCGGTGAACAGCTGCGCCGCGGCGTGGCTGCGATCAATGCCATGGGCGGCGGCGTGCTGCTCTATCTGTCGCAGGAAGGGCGCGGCATCGGCCTGGCCAACAAGCTGCGCGCCTACGGACTGCAGGACGAGGGCCTGGACACCATCGACGCCGACCAGGTGATCGGTTTCTCCAAGGACGAGCGCGACTTCCGCGTCGCCCACGAGATGCTTGAGCAGCTCGGCATCCATCAGGTGATGCTGCTGACCAACAACCCGAGCAAGGTCGAGGCGCTGCAGCACGCTGGCATCAATGTGGTCGCGCGCCAGGCGATCTACGGCGAGGTCACCACGCAGAACCAGCGCTACCTGCGCACCAAGGCCAACCGCCACGGGCACTGGCTGCACGAGCTGCTCAACGAGCAGGGCGAGCCGGCCTCCGCCGACCCCGAGTGCCTGCCGGCGCCGGACGTGGCCACCAAACTCTGACCACCGCCACGGGCGACGACCATGCCTGTGCCTGGCGCGCCCGTACGCATTCCTGTGCGGATTGGTGTGCGCAGCGAGCGGCGGCGTTCAGCCCCCCTCGCCGCAGTCCGCACCGCTGGCGGTACCGCCATCTGCACCACGGTCGCGCAGGCCGGCCAGGTCGAATGCCCGCGCGTCCCCGATGACTCGTGCCAGCACGGTGGCGAAATGCTCGACCAGGCGCGCACCGAGCGCCGCATCGGCCAGGGACGCGTTGCCGGTGACGCCGTCAGGGTTCAGGTCCTGCGCCATCCACCCGAAGCCTGCCTCGCTCTCCGCGCCCAGCGTGCGCCCCGCGGCGGCCATTTCGGCGCCGAGCGAAGGGTAATCCCGCAGTGCCGCCGTGCGCACCTTGTGCGGCGCCAGGTGAAGCATCATCGCGGTCTCGAGCGCGCCGCCATGCAGGCCGTGACGCAATTCGGCCGCAGGCAGCGCGTCGGGCGGCGGCGCGAAGCGGAAATAGTTTGCACGCACCACCAGCATGCGATGCGCCACGCGCAACTTGAGCGCGGCCAGGTCCACCAGCGCCTTGTTGCCGCCATGGCTGTTGAACAGCACCAGCCGCCGCAGCCCGGCGCGCGCGACGCTGTCGCCGAGCTCGACCAGCGTGGCCAGCGCCGTCTCCGGGCTCAGGCTCAGGGTACCGGCGAAGGCCGTGTGCTCCAGGCTCAACCCCACCGTCAGCGGCGGCAGCACGCACACCGGCATTCCCTCGGGCAGCTTCGGTACCGCCGCCTGCAGCAGGCCGAGCGCGATGTCGAGGTCGGTGGACAACGGCAGATGCTCGCCATGCTGCTCCACCGCCGCCAGCGGCAGGATGGCCACGCCATCGTCCGCGGCGAGGCGAGCGATGCGCTGCGGGGTGAGATCCTGCCACCAGGGCAGCGCGACAGGCACGGTCATGGGCGAGAACTCCTCGGGGCGCGTTCAGGTGCGCCCATCATAGCCTGCCGCAAGGCAGCGCCGGTTCGAGGTGGCGCATGAGGACACCGACCGGCCTCTGGTCGCGCGGCATGGCCATCGCCGCGACGGCGATCGCCCTCCTGGTGCTCAACACCCTGCTCGCCCACGGCAACGGCTGGCCTACGCTGTGGCCGGCGCTGGAATGGCGGCTAGCGCCCGAGCTCGCGCCCCTCACGATGCTGGTCGCCGCGTGGGTCGGGCTCGCAGGCCCGCTGCCACGCTGGCTCGCGCGCGCATTGGCCACGCTCGGCACGCTGTGGGTGGTGTTGCATTACATCGACGTCACGGTGCCTGCGATACTGGGGCGCCGGGTCAATGCCTACTGGGACGCCCCGCATCTGGGCGCGGTGATCCGCATGGGCGGCAGCGAAGGCGCATGGCCGCGGGTGGCACTCACGCTGGCGGCCGCCGTACTCGTCCTCGCCCTGCTCTACCTGGTCGTGCGCGCCTGCATCGGCGCGCTCGGCCGCGCCGCGGCACAGCGGCCGGCGCGTACGCTGATGCTGGGCTTTGCCACGCTCACGGTCGCGCTGTGGCTGGCCCAGAGTTCAACCGGGCGACCGCCGGCGTCGATGTTCGCGCCCACGGTGTCCACAATGCTGGCCGAGCAGTACCGGCTGCTCGATGCGGCGCTTTCGCGCGGCGCAAGTGCCGAGCGTCTTGGACCCGGTCCTCGCTTCGCAGGCACCCTGGATGCACTCGACGGCGCCGACGTGCTGCTCGTGTTCGGCGAGGCCTACGGCGCGGTCACGCTCGACCGCGCGGACATCGCGACCAAGCTCGCGGCGCCGCGCGAGCGCCTCGCGACCGCGATCGCCTCGTCCGGGCGGGCGGTGGTGTCGGCGCGGGTGGTGTCGCCGACCTTCGGCGGCGCCTCGTGGCTCGCCCACGCGAGCCTGCTCTCTGGCCTGGACATGCGCGACCCCACCGACTACCAGCTGCTGCTCACCACCGATCGCCCAACCCTGGTGCGCCACTTCGCCGCGAATGGCTACCGCACCGTGGGCTGGATGCCGGGCCTGCAGAAACCCTGGCCCGAAGGCGCCTTCTACGGCTTCGACCGCTACGGCAACGCCGACAGCATCGGCTATGGGGGGCGTCCCTTCGGTTTCTGGCGCATCCCGGACCAGGCCTCGATGGCGCTGATCCATGCGCAGGAGTTCGGGCTCGGCTTCGGGGCCGGCGGCGAGGGCAAGCCACAGGCGGGGCAGGTCAAGAATGATCCGCTTCGTCCGGACTCTCCGAGCGATGCACGCCAGCCGCGGCTGGTGGTCTTCCCCACCGTGACCACCCACGCTCCTTTCCGAGCGCTACCGCCGTTCCGCGCCGAGTGGTCCACCCTGCTCGGCCGCGAAGCCTTCACGCAGGCCGAGGTGGATGCCGCCGAAGCCGTACCCACCGACTGGAGTGCCCCGCTGCCCGCCTACCTCGCCTCGATACGCTACCAGTTCACCTGGCTGGCAGACTATCTCGCCCGCCACGCCCCCGAGAACCTGGTGCTGATCCTGATCGGCGACCATCAGCCGATCGGCAGCGTGACCGGGCCGGATCAGCCCTGGGACGTGCCGGTGCATGTGATCGCCCGCAATGCAGCTCTGCTCAAGCGGCTGGAGGCGGCAGGTTTCGTACCCGGGCTGCATCCGCGCGGCGCGCCGCTCGGTCCCATGCACGCGCTGACCCCGATCTTCATCGACGCCTTCGACGGTAGCGACTGAGCGTGGCGCACTTGCAGGCGCTCAGTGACCGCTCACACCTGCCTCCCGCTCACCTTCGCCCCCCTCTTGCCCCCCCTCTTCGGGCGGATCGAAGCGATACAGCAGGGTCTTGCAGCGCACGCAGGAAACGATGCGGCGCTCATCCTTGCCGTACGTCAGTCCCTCGTCCTTCAGCTCGGTGGAATCGCAGGCCTTGCAGCGCGCCTCCGTCTGCTCGTTTGCGTAGAGGTAGCCGTTGAGGTCGGGCAGCGCGCGCTTGGCCTGCTCGATGCGGTGAAATTTGCGCAGGATCAGCCAGAAGGTGAAGAACACCCCCATGATGAACAGGATGGGAAGGGGAACGTCGGTCATCGGCTCTGGCGCCTCGTAAAGGATGATGGGTGCAGGGACCATACAGGCCCGCGCGGCCCGCATCCCTGTCTTGCGTCAAATACCGGACTGCCCTTGCAGGGATGACCGCGCCGGACTACCGCCGCCGGGTACAGCAGCCTCCACGGCGCGCACGTCAGGCGCTGTACCGTTGAGCGCATCGTCCTCGTCGTCGAGCTGGACGGCCTCGATGCGGCGAAAGTGGGCGCTGATCTTGCGGCTGGAGGTGTGCACCTCCTGCACGTCGCGGCTGGCCTGGTCGATGTGGCGCGCGAGCGCGGCCATCCGCTCGTCGAAGCGGTGGAAATCCTTCGCCAGCTTGCCGAGCGCGTCCTGAATGATGTGGATCTGCTTGCGCGTCTCCACATCCTTCAACACAGCGCGCGCGGTGTTGAGCACCGCCATCAGCGTGGTCGGCGAGACGATCCAGACGTGTTTTTGCTGCGCATAGGCAACGACTTCCGGGTGCCAGGCGTGCAGTTCGGCGAACACGGCTTCGGCGGGCAGGAACATCACCGCGCCATCCGACGTGGTGCCGGGCAGGATGTACTTGCCGGCGATCGCGTCGACATGGCGCTTCACGTCGGCGCGGAAGGCCTGCTGTGCGGCGCGGCGATCAAGCTCGGCCAGCGCGGTATCGAACATGCGATGGTAGTTTTCGAGCGGAAACTTGGCGTCCACCGCCACCTTTCCGGTCGGCTCGGGCAGGGTGAGCAGGCAATCGACGCGCGTGCCATTGGGCAGCACCTGCTGAAAGGAAAAAGCCTCGGGCGGCAGCATGTTGCGCACCAGGTTCTCGAGCTGCACCTCCCCGAAGGCGCCGCGCGCGCGCTTGTCGCCAAGCAGCTCCTGCAGGCTCACCACGTTGGTGGTGAGGCCGTCGATCTTCTTCTGCGCCTCGTCGATCGTCGCCAGACGTGCCATCACGCTGGCGAAGGTCTCGTTCGTTTTGCGGAACCCCTCGTCCAGACGCTGATTGACCTGGCCCGACAGGGTATCCAGGCGGCCATCGACGCTTTGCGTCAGCACCTTCATGCCGCGCGACAGCTGCAACGAGGCCGCAGTAAGGCCGCGCTGCAGCAGCTCGCGGTCGGCACGGGCGTGCTCGCCGATACGGTCGGTCTGGCGGGCGAGGCCCTCGTGGAGGTCACGCAAGAGATCCCGATGCTGGAGGTTGAGCTGCTGCTCCATGAGCTCCGCCAGATCGTCACCAAGCCGGGTGCGCAGCGCGCCCTCCGCCCGGAAGCTGCGCACCAGCAAGCAAAGCAGCAACACCAGCACGGCGGCGAGCAAGCCGGCAATCAGCGCCTCGGCGTGACTCAGTTGCGGAAAGTTCATCGTTCAGCCCAGCGCACGCAGGCTGGCCAGCGGCGGGCGGGCAAGGAGCCCACGGGTACCGAGCCAGCCCCCCGCCACCACGCCAGCTGCGCCCAGCACCACCGCAGCCAGCACCGGCGCCAGCGCCGGCACGTAGCTCATGCGGAACACCTCCTCTGCCAGCAACCAGCCGATCGCGCTCGCCCCGATACCGGCCAGCACACCAGCGACTCCGCCGAGCACGAGGAACTCGGCAAACAGGGCCTGTCGCACCTGGCGGTTGCGCGCGCCCAGGGTGCGCAGCATGGCAAGCTCGTAGTCGCGCTCGTCGTGGGTGGACTGCAAGGCCGCATAGAGCACGACCAGACCGGCCAGCACCGCGAAGCCGAACACGAACTGCACGATCACGATCAGCTTGTCGGTCATCGCCTGTACCTGTGCGATCACCGCGGCGATGTCGATGACGGTGAGGTTGGGGAAGTCCGCCACCAGCCGCGTAGTGAAATCGTGCTCGCCCGCAGGCAGATGGAAGCTGGTGATCAGACTCGCGGGATACTTCTCCAGCAGGCCTTCGGATGCGATGAAGAAGAAGTTCACCCGCATCGAATCCCAATCCAGCTTGCGCACGCTGGTGATCGGCGCCTCGACCTGCTGCCCGGCGATCTCGAAGCGGACGCGGTCGCCGACCTTCAAGCCGAAGGTCGCCGCCAGCCCCGTTTCGACCGAGAGCTGCGGCTCGGTCGCCGCGCCGTGCCAACGCCCGGCCTCGAGCACGTTGCCGGCGGGAAGATCCGCGCCATAGGACAGGTTGAACTCGCGCTCGGCCAGACGCCGCGAGCGCTCGTCCGTGAAACTCGCCGGGTCGATGGCCTGGCCGTTGATGCTCAGCATGCGCCCGCGGATCATCGGCTGGATGGCCGGCGCCTCCAGCCCGGCATCCAAGAAGTGCGCGCGCACACCCTCGCGCTGATCGGGCTGGATGTTGATGATGAAGCGGTTGGGCGCATCGGACGGCGCCATGTTGCGCCAGTTGTCGAGCAGGTCGGCGCGCACCAGGGTCAGCAGCAGCAGCGCGGTCATGCCCAGGCCCAGTGCGGCAGCCTGGATGACGCTGCTGCCCATGCGCCGCCCGAGCGCGGCGATGCCGTACCGCCAGCCGCCACCGCGCAGGCTGCCCTGCCCCTTGAGCCGCCCGGCAAGCACGAGCACGCCCCAGGCCGCCAGCGCGAACACGCCGAGCGCCACCGCAAAGCCGATCGCAACCAGCGCCCCGAGGCGGGCATCGGCCGCGATCCAGAAGATCAGACCGAGCAACGCCGCCAGCCCCAGCACCCAGGCCGCGCCCGACACCGGCTCGGCGAACTCGAACTCGCGCCGCAGCACACGCAGCGTGCTCACTTTGCCCAGGCGGAGGAGTTGCGGCAGCACGAAACCTGCCAGCAAGGCCATGCCGACCACCAGCCCGTGCGCCAGCGGCAACAGGGACGGCGCCGGTAGCTCGGTCGCCATCAGCTCGCGCAGCCCGCCGGCCAGCCCCCACTGCACCGTCCAGCCAAGCGCCGTACCCGCCAGCGCGGCCGCCAGTCCGAAGAGCAGGAACTCCCCCACCACGATGCCCAGCACCTGCGCCTGACCTGCACCCAACACTCGCATCACCGCGCAGCCGTCGAGGTGGCGCGCCATGAAGCGCCGCGCCGACAGGCCCACCGCGACCGCGGCGAGGATCACCGCCAGCAGCGCCGCCAGGCGCAGGAAACGCTGTGCCTGGTCAAGCGCGGCGCGCACCTCGGGGCGGGCGTTCTCCACCGTCTCCACGCGCTGGCCGCGGCCGAGATGGTCGCGCGCCCATTTCTCGTAGGCCTCGACCGCCTGCGGCGTGCCCGCCACATGCAGGCGCCACGTGGCGCGGCTGCCGACGGTGATCAACCCGGTGGCCTCCAGATCGCTCAGATTGAAGATCGCGCGCGGCAGCAGCGCAAAAAAGTTCGCACCGCGGTCGGATTCGAAGCTCACCATGGCGCCGACCCGGAACTCGAGCATGCCCAGCCCGACCGTATCGCCCTGACGCACACCGAGCTCCGCGAACAGGCGCTCGTCCAGCCACACCTCACCCGGCGCCGGCGCACGTCCAGCCGGCGCGTCGGGCTGGTTCGGCCCCGATGCGACGCGGATTGCGCCACGCAGCGGATATCCGTCCTCTACCACCTTGACGCCGCCCAGCACCGCAGCCTCCTCGGTACTGGCCATGCTGGTGAACAGCACCGTGGTCGCCGTCTGCAGGCCGCGGGCGTGCGCCTCATCCACGAACCGCGCCGACCAGGGCTGATCGGCGCGCAGCAACAGGTCGCCGCCAAGCAGCTGGTTGGCCTCGCGATCCAGCGCGCGACCGACCCGGTCGGCCAGGAAGCCGACGCTGGTGAGGCTGGCGACCGCAATCACGATCGCCAGGCCAAGCAGGTGCAGTTCACCCGCACGCAGGTCGCGCAGCATCATGCGCAAGGCAAGACGCAGGGTTCGCATCATCGCGCCGGCCTCATTTCACCGCGCCGAGCAGACGACGCACCAGTTCGCTCCAGTAGGCCACGCCGACCGGCATCACCTCGTCGTTGAAGTCGTAATTGGGGTTGTGCAGGGTGCAGCCGCCCTCGCCCGGGCCATTCCCGATCCACACATAGGCGCCCGGTTTGTGCTGCAGGAAATAGGCGAAGTCCTCGGCACCCATGCTCGGACGACGGTCGGTGAATACCCGCTCGCTGCCCGCAACCGCACGCGCAGCCTCGGCGCACAGCGCAGCCTCGGCGGCGGTGTTGACCGTCGGCGGATAGCCACGGCGGAACTGGAAGTCCACCTGCACGCCGTGGCTCAATGCGATGCCCTCGGCCATCTGCCGCAGGCCCTGCTCGAGGCGGTCACGCACCTCGGCGGAGAAGGTACGCACCGTACCGCACAGCTCGGCGCGGTCGGGAATCACGTTGTAGGCCTCGCCGGCGTGGAACTGCGTCACCGACACGACGCCGGCCTCGATGGGATCGAGCACACGGCTCACCAGCGTCTGCGCCGCCTGCACGAAGGCCGCGCCCGCGACGACCGGGTCCACGCCGAGGTGCGGCATGGCGGCATGCGCACCAACCCCCGTAAAACGGATGTCGAAGCGGTCGGCGCTAGCCATCACCGGGCCGGTATGCACTGCAAAGTTCCCCGCCTCCATGCCCGGCCAGTTGTGCATGCCGAACACTGCCTCCATCGGGAAGCGGTCGAACAGGCCATCCTCGATCATCGCCGCCGCACCGCCCTCGCCTTCTTCGGCCGGCTGGAAGATCAGATACACGGTGCCGTCGAAGTGCGGCTTCGCGACCAGCGCCTCGGCCGCACCGAGCAGCATGGTGGTGTGGCCGTCGTGGCCGCAGGCGTGCATGCAGCCCGCCACGGTGGACGCGTGTGCGAACGTGTTGCGCTCGGTGATCGGCAGCGCATCCATGTCGGCGCGCAGACCGACCGCACGCAGGCCACGCCCGCCGCGCACGACGCCCACGACACCAGTGCCGCCGATGCCGCGGTGGGTCTCGATGCCGAGCGATTCCAGGTGGCGGGCGACCAGCTCTGCGGTGCGGTGCTCCTGAAACGCGAGCTCCGGGTGGGCGTGGATGTCGCGACGGATCGCAGTCAGTTTGTTCTGCAGGGGGCGAACGTGTTCGATGAGGCTCATGGCTGCACCGTATTGTTGTCGTCTGTTGCGGGAAACTCGAGTGTATTACACGCGGGCAGAGCGACGGATCATGCCGCGCACAGTCGGCGTCGCAGGTTGGGTCAGAAGCCGGCGCGGGGGCGAAGTTCCCGCTCACGCTCATCCACCCGTGCCGAATCGGGGGTCGAATCACGCGCGGCACCGTTCCGGCAAGTTTTCTGCTGACGGCGCCGAATCAGGCCTGATAATTGCGCATGACCCAAATTATCGACAATGCCTCCGGGCACCCCAGCGGCGCACCCGACCAGCCCGAGGCGCAGCCCCCGGCGACCGAGCCCGGCCTGCCCTTCGACAGCCTGCCCCTGCCCCCAGCCATGCTGGATGCCCTGGGCCGGCTGGACTACCGCACGATGACTCCAATCCAGGCAGCCAGCCTGCCGCTGGCGCTCGCCGGGCACGACCTCATCGCACAGGCCAAGACGGGCAGCGGCAAGACCGCGGCCTTCGCGCTGCCGCTGCTGGCCCGGCTCGACGTGCGCAAAACGGCCGTACAGGCCATGGTGCTGTGCCCGACCCGCGAACTGGCCGACCAGGTTACCCAGGAAATCCGCCGTCTGGCGCGCTTCGAAGCCAACATCAAGGTGCTGCCGCTATGCGGCGGCACCCCGATGCGCCCGCAGCGCGACAGCCTGGAGCATGGCGCCCACGTTGTGGTCGGCACGCCGGGGCGCATCATGGACCACCTCGAACGCGGCAGCCTGGTGCTCGACGCACTCGACACCCTGGTGCTCGACGAGGCTGACCGCATGCTGGACATGGGCTTCCACGACGACATCGCCTTCGTCGCCAGCCGGTGTCCGTCGGCGCGGCAAACCTTGCTGTTCTCCGCCACCTATCCCGAAGGCATCGCCGCGCTTGCCGCACGCTTCCTGCGCAAGCCGCAGGAGGTGAAGCTGCCCGAGCAGCACGCCGCCAGCAAGATCCGCCAGCGCTTCTACGAGATCGAGCACCCGGCGCGGCTGCAGGCGGTCGCGAAGTTGCTGCGTCACTACCGACCGGCCAGCACCCTGGCCTTCTGCAACACCCGCCGGCAATGCCGTGACCTCGTCGAGCTGCTGCGCGCGCAAGGCTTCGCCGCGCTCGCCCTCAGCGGTGAACTCGAGCAGCGCGAGCGCGACCAGGTGCTGATCCAGTTCGCCAACCGCAGCTGCTCGGTGCTGGTGGCCACCGACGTAGCGGCTCGCGGGCTGGACATCGCCCAGCTCGAAGCGGTGATCAACGTTGATGTCACCCCCGACCCCGAGATCCACATCCACCGCATCGGTCGCACCGGGCGCGGCGACGAAGAAGGCTGGGCGCTGAGCCTGTGCAGCAGCGCGGACAAGCGCCGGCTCGCGGGCATCGCGCAGGCGATGGGCTTCGAGCCGGAATGGCACGCGCTCGACGAATTGACGGCAGACGAAGGACTGCCGCTGCAGGCCCCCATGGTGACGCTGTTGATCCTGGGCGGACGCAAGGACAAGATCCGCCCGGCTGACGTGCTCGGCGCACTCACCGGCGAGGCGGGTTTCCAGCGCGAGCAGGTCGGCAAGATCACCGTCACCGACCAGACCACCTACGTCGCCGTCGAGCGCGCGATCGCACGCGAGGCGGTGCGGCGCCTTGCGGCCGGCAAGCTCAAGGGTCGAAAGGTGAAGGTGCGGGCGCTGGAGGCATGAGGCACAGCAGCCCAGGGCGCGGACGTACGGGGGTGGGCAGGCGCGCGCGTGCTGGCCGCGGTTCATCCTTTGCGCACTTCGCGACACGCCAGCGGCCTGAAGCAGCTGCCGGGGCCAGACCTCGCCTCGACCGCCCCAGCCCGCCACGCTCGACCGGAAACCCTTTGTCCTGAAGCCTGTCTTGAAGCTCTACTACGCCGACCATTTCGTCCTGCCCCTGCCCGAGGGGCACCGCTTCCCGATGGAGAAGTACGCCCTGCTGCGCGCCCGCCTGCGCGACAGCGGCTTGTTCGCGGAGGGAGATTTCCGCGTGCCCGCGGCAGCGGGTGACGCGGAAATCCTGCGTGCCCACGACGCCGGCTACCTGCAGCGCGTCGCCAGCGGCACGCTGGACGCTGCAGAGGTGCGGCGGATCGGTTTCCCGTGGAGCGAAGAGATGGTCGAGCGCTCACGCCGCTCGGCAGGCGCCACGCTCGCTGCCTGCCGCAGCGCGCTCGAACGCGAAGGTGGCAGCCCCTGCGCGGCCAACCTCGCCGGCGGCACCCACCACGCCTATCGCGACTTCGGCTCGGGCTTCTGCGTGTTCAACGACGCCGCAATCGCCGCCCTGGCGATGCGCGCCGAAGGCCGCGCCGGACGCATCGCCATCGTCGATTGCGATGTGCACCAGGGCGACGGCACCGCCGCCATCCTCGCAGACACCCCCGAAGTCTTCACCTGCAGCCTGCATGGCGCAAAGAACTTCCCCTTCCGCAAGCAGACGAGCGACCTCGATGTGGATCTGCCCGACGACACCGGTGACGAAGCCTACCTCACCGCACTCGACGCCGCGCTCGATACCGTCTTCAGCCGCGCCCGCCCCGAGCTGGTGATCTACCTCGCCGGCGCTGACCCCTTCGCCGGCGACCGCCTCGGCCGGCTCGCGCTCAGCATCGAGGGACTGGCCGCCCGCGACGCACGCGTACTCGGGGCCTGCCGTACCGAGGGGGTGCCGGTCGCCATCGCCATGGCCGGCGGCTATGCTCAGCCGATCGACGATACCGTGGCGATCCACTTCAACACCATCCGCACAGCAGCACGGATGCTGCGCCCGGGCTGAGTGTCCCCAGCGCATGCCTTCGACGCCGTCCGCTCGACCATCCACCCCTACATGCCGCCTGCAGCCAACGCTGTTCCCCACCTGCGCCTGATCGGCGTGGATTTCACCTCCGCCCCACGCCGCGCCAAAGCGATCACGGTGGCCTGCGGCCACCTCGATGGCGACCGCGTCGTGCTTGGGGGTTTCGAGCGCTGCTCCGACTGGCCCGCCTTCGAAGCCCTGCTCGCCCGCCCCGGTCCCTGGCTGGGCGCGTTCGACTTTCCCTTCGGCCTGCCACGCGAAGCGGTGCGCGACCTGGGCTGGCCGCGGGACTGGGCGACACTGGTGCGCCATTGCGCGGCACTGGGCAAGCCGGCCTTTCGCACCGCGCTCGACACCTACCGCGAATCCCGCCCCAGCGGCCAGCGCTACGCCCACCGCGCCACCGACCTGCCCGCGCGCTCGCACAGTCCGCTCAAGCTGGTGAATCCCCCGGTGGGGCTGATGTTCCTCGAAGGCGCCCCCCGCCTGCTCGCGGCCGGCGTGCACGTACCCGGCCTGCATGACGGCGACCCGCAACGCATCGCCCTCGAAGCCTACCCAGGCCTGCTCGCCCGCCGCATCACCACGGCCTCGTACAAGAGTGACGAGCGCCGCAAGCAGAACGAGGAACGCCGTGCCGCGCGTGCGCAAATCATCGACGCACTCACCGCCGGGCGGCCCCCAGCATCCCCCGCGGAGCGAGGCCCCTTGGGCACACCGACCTTGGTCGCTTCGCCCGAGCAACGCCAGGCCCTGGAGGACGACGCCAGCGGCGACCTGCTCGACGCCGCGCTCGCCCTGCTGCAGGCCACCGCGGCCGCACGCCAGGGCCCGCCGAGTTTCGGCCTGCCCGCGGCAATGGACCCGCTGGAAGGGTGGATCACCGGCTGCTGAAGCCCGGCGACCTCCTCTGCGGCCAGACCCCACGCCGGCACATCAAGTCGAAACGCCCGCGGCCGCCGATCACCCCTGCAAGCGCGGGCCTTCCAACTCGACTTCGCACAGCCCGGAGCGCAGCGGCTGCGAGCCGCTGACCGGATCGACGCGACGGTCCGACACCAGCCGGCTGTAGTTCGCGCCCTGCTCCGAGAGCGCGTCGTAGCCGTCCGCCCCACCGCGCCCGCCGGGCTGCCACCAGCCGTACTCGACCCACACCACGCGCGCATCGAGCGCGGCGTCGAGGCGCGCGCGCACGCGGATGCTGCCGTTGGCCGTGCGCACGCGCACCCGATCGCCCTCGGCAATCCCGCGTGCATGGGCGGCATCCGGATGCAGGTGCACCGCCGGCTCGGGCGCGCGGCGGCGCAGCGAGGGTGCCTGCCGGTCCTGCCCGTGGCGGAAGTGGCGCAGCTTGGCGGTGGTCATCACGAGCGGAAAGTCGCCGGCGCTCGACCCGAAGGGCGAATCCGCCGGCTCGACAAAGGTGGGCAACGGCGGCACACCGTGGGCCAGCAGGTTCTCGGAGTACAGCTCGATACGGCCGGTTGGCGTCTGGAAGCCCTCTTCCAGATACTTGCGGTAGCGGGTGGCACCCGGCTGCGCAAGGCCGCCGGGCGTGCGCCGCAACTGCTCGAGGCAGACGCCTAAGGGGTCGAGGATGTGGGCCAGCCCGGCCTCCAGGTCGCCGCCCCAGAAGTGCTCCGCCAGGCCGAGCCGCTTGGCCAGTTCGAACACCACCCACGCGTCGGCGCGGCTTTCGCCCAGCGGCTCGATCGCGGCCAGTCGCAGCTGGACCCACTGCTCGGCGGCCTGGCTACCCTCGAAGCCGACCCGCAAGGCCTCGCGCTCCCAGGGCGTGCAGATCGGCAGCACGATGTCGGCAAGCGCAGCGGTCGGCGTCAGCGTCACGTCGGCATAGACACAGAACTCGAGCGCACCAAGCGCCCGCGCGCCGCGTTCGGCGTCGGCATGGTTGAGCAGGAAGTTGCACCCGAAGCCGATCAGCGCACGGACCGGATAGGGCTTTTGCTCGAGGATCGCGTCGTAGAGCACGTCCGAGCCGATCCGCGCATTGCACGCCGGCCCGATCCGCGACTGCTCGAGGCCGATGCAGCGCGCACGCTGCGCGGCCGTGAGCAGCGCCTTGCCGGAAACGTCGTTCGCCGGCAGCGGCGTGAACGCCACATTGCCGCCGGGTGCATCGAAACTGCCGGTGAGCGCCATCAGCGTGGCGATCGCGCGGTCGGTCTGAGTGGCGTTGGTATGCTGGCACACGCCCGCCCAGCAGTAGTAGGCGACCGCCGCGCCGGCCTCGTGCAGCAGGCGGGCACACTGCTCCACTTGCCCGGGCTCGATCCAGCACAGCGCCGCCACGCGCTCGGGCGTATAGGCAGCACACGCTTCCTCAAACAGCGAAAACGCAGTACGGCAGTGCACGCGGCGTCCGTCCGCATCCGCCAGCTCGCACGCACCCGCAAGCACGGGCTGAACGCCCGCGCCACGGCGTGCCCCCACTCCCTGCGCACACGCAACCGCCGCCCCGTCCGCACCCCGCGCCACGAAATCATCCGCCGCAGCCCCCGCAGGCGGCACCGCGAGTTCGCCCGCGCGCAGAAAACGCCCGGTGTCGCTGCGTACCAGCAGCGGCGCGTTGGTGAAATCGCGCACGAAATCGGCATCGAACCAGCCGTGCGTCAGCATGGCGCGCGCCACGCCGAGCGCGAGCGCGCCATCCGCCCCCGGGCGCACGCGCAGCCACAGGTCGGCGCCCGCCGCAAACCCGGCCTTGCGCGGATCGACCACCACCACGCGCGCGCCACGCGCCTTCGCGTCGCGGATCGACAGTGCGTTGTTGAGCCAGGTGTCGCGCGGGTTGTGGCCCCACAGCACGATGCAGCGGCTGTGCGCAAAATCGGGCGTGGCGATGCCGCGACCGAAGGTGTGCACATGGGTGTAGTCCTTGTGCCAGTTGCAGATCTCGGTACCGTTGGCGACGTTGGGGCTGCCGAAGGCATTGGCCAGACGCTCGATCCAGCGAACGTCATCGGCGATCGGGGTGCCGCTCGGGGTCGCGATTGCGAACGCCACCGCTTCGGGACCGGATTCGTCGCGGATGCGCGCCAGCGCCGCCGCCGTACGCGTGAGCGCCTCGTCCCACGAGATCTCGCGCCAGCCCGGGTCGGCCTCCCCCTTGGGCCGCGTGCGCAGCATCGGACGCAGCAGGCGCTGCGGGTCGTAGACCAGCTCCGGCGCCGCACGCCCCTTCACGCACTGCGCCCGCCCGGTGGGGTGCGACGGATCCGGCTGTTGCGCGACGAGGCGGCCGTCCTCCACCACCATGCGCGAGCCGCAGCGCGACTTGCACAGGCCGCAGAAACCGGGAATCGACTGCCTGGATGCGGAGGCTTGCGCCGTGTGGGCTTCTTTCATGATTGCAGGCTCCATGATGCCCGGACCGGTGCACCCGGCCGGCGCGAAGACATAAGATACGACGCTTCGAAACCCGCCGGCCATTGCGCCACACCACCACGGCACTCGCAGACCATGCTCGCCCCCGACCAGTTTCTCGCTTTCCTGCTCGCCGCCATCGTCGTCACCATCTCGCCCGGCCCGGACAACCTCATGGTGCTGGCCATGGGCATGTCGAAGGGGCGCAGCCGTGGTATCGCCTTCGGACTGGGCTGCGCGCTCGGTTGCCTCAGCCACACCGCGCTCGCAGTGATCGGGGTAAGCGCGCTGATCGCCGCATCGCCGCTCGCCTTCACCGCGCTCAAGGTCGTCGGCGGGCTCTATCTGCTGTGGCTGGGCGTGCAGGCCCTGCGCAGCCGCGGCGGCACCCGGGTGGCACGCGCCGAGATGCCCGACCAGGCCTTGTCCACGCTGTTCTTCAAGGGGGTGTTCGCCAACGCGATCAACCCCAAGGTGGCACTCTTCTTCGTCGCCTTCCTGCCGCAGTTCGTGGTACCCGACAACGGCAGCGTGGGCCTGCAGATGGCGCTGCTGGGCATCGTGTTCACCGCGCAGAGCGCGCTGCTCTTCGGCCTGCTCGGCTACTTCGCCGGCAGCGTCGGCCAGTGGCTCAATGGCAAGCCGCGCGTGGGCACCTGGCTCGATCGCATCGCCGGCTGCATCTTCGTGGCGCTCGGGCTGCGGCTCATCGTCACGCGCTGAAGCATCGCACACCTGGCCGACCGTCACCGCCCGGCCCCCCGGGCTTTCGCCCTCCCTCACCATGCGCCCCCGCCCCGCACCCGCCTACCTCGCCGGCTATCCCGCACACCTGCAGCAGCAGGTGCTTGCCCTCATCGAACAGGCTCGATTCGCCCCCGCGCTGCTGCGGCGCTACCCGAAGGCGCACACCGTACGCTCCGACAGCGCGCTCTACGACTACGTTCAGGCGCTCAAGGCCGAACACCTGCGCAGCGCGCCGCCGCTCGGCAAGGTGCGCTTCGACAACACCCTGCACGTGATCCGCAACGCGCTCGGCACCCACACCGCCATCTCGCGCGTGCAGGGCGCACGCCTGCAGGCCAAGCGCGAGATCCACATCGCGACCCTGTTCCGCGCCGTGCCGGAGGAGTTCCTGCGCATGATCGTGGTGCACGAACTCGCCCACCTGCGTGTGCGCGAGCACGAAAAGGCCTTCTACCAGCTCTGCCTGCACATGGAACCGGACTACCACCAGTACGAGTTCGATCTGCGCGCCTACCTGGTCTACCGCGACGCGGGCGGCGAAGCGCTCTGGACTGCGGGGTAGCCGGGCATACGCGAGCAAAATTGTCCGCGCCCTATTTGCCAGCGTTCTTACGCAGGTTCGAGTGTTGCCATGAACGCAAACGTGACCAAGTCCTCGCTCTACAAGCACGTCGCCCGCATCGGCAAGGCGCTCTCGAGCCCCAAGCGGCTCGAGCTCGAAGGCGTGGCCAAGCAGGACAAATCCGGCCTGCTGTTCCAGGACACCGTGCACCGCGACTTCGACGCGCTGAAGGCCACGATCAAGTCGGGCGGCAAGTAAGGAGACACACGACATGCCCTTCAAGCTGATCCGCGCCACTGCAGTGGCGCTGGCCGTCATCGCCTCGCCCGCAATCGCCAACGCGCAAACCACCGAGCAGGCCGTCGATGAGATGGCCGGCTGCCTGGATTTCGTCGAGTACGGCGGCGGCGTCATCTTCGCTGAGCAGATTTCGCGCGAGGACTGGCCGCGTTTTCACGTCATCGACGCGCGCGACGCCGGGCAGTTTGCCAAGGACCACATCCCCGGTGCGGTCAATCTGGAGTGGCGCCGCGTGCTCGCCGAGCGCGACAGCATTCCGCGCAACAAGCCGGTGCTGATCTACTGCAACACCGGTAGCCTGTCGGCGCAGGCCGGCTTCGCGCTGCGCGTCGCCGGCTACGAGAACGCGCGCATCCTGCAGGGCGGCTTCGAGGAGTGGAAGGCCAAGGGCGGCCTCGACGCGGCGAGCAAGGCGGCGGCCCAGCGCACGCACTGACCGCCAGCCGGCAGCCCCTGCCCCCGCTGGCACGGTGCAGGGGCAAACCCCACCCGCGCCACCGACCATCAAGAACACGTGCGTCATCCGCGCCCCGCGCGCAGTTGCGCTGTTCGGCGTAGCACGCCGTTCGCCAAGCTGCTGGACGGAGAGATGTCGCCGTGGCTGCTCGCCGGATTGCGCTACCTCGGGAGCCGGTAAGGCCTGACGGTCGCACGGCTCGCGCGCGACAGGGGTTGCCCCCCTCCGGCCTGGCCAAGGGGGATTGGCCCTGGCTCCTCGGCGCGATCTTCGTCGGCGGCGTCCTGGGCCATCGACAACAACCTCACCCGGCGCGTCTGTGCCTCGGACGCGCTGTTCACAGCAGGCGCAAAAGGCAGCGTGGCGGGTTCGGTCAACGCCGCGCTGCCGTTCGCGCTGAGCGCGCGCCTGCCAGCTGGCCCGACCCGGGTGTGGCTGCACCTCACCGAGCGTCACAAGCACGAACACGATTTCCAATGGGCCGGCGACGAACCGCATGCGCACGGGCACCGGCACGCGGCGTTGGCGCACAAGCATCCTCACTTCCCGGGCATCCACCACCGCCATTCGCATCGAGCGCCCCCGGCGCCGAGGAGTCGCGTGTTTTAAGCGCGTTTCTGGCGGGGTCGCTGGATGTGTGTGGAACGTCTCAGCCCGGCCATCAGCGGACGCAGGGAGGACTTTCCGCAACCGGCCGTTCGATGCGGCACCGATGGCCTTCGCGCAGGGGTAGTGATTCCGCCAGGATTGACATGCGCTGCCCTACCTCTCACTAGAGAGGGGCGGCAGCGCATCAAGCGGTGAGCGCACTCCGGCGCCACCCACTTTCAGCACATGCGTGTAAATCATTGTCGTGGAGACGTCGGAATGGCCGAGCAGATCCTGCACGGTTCGAATGTCGTAACCGCTACGGAGCAAGGCCGTCGCGAACGAGTGGCGCAGGGTATGCGGTGTAGCAGGCTTCGCGACACCTGCTTCTTCCACGGCACGTTTGAAGGCGCGCTGAAAGGTCTGGTCATACATATGATGGCGACGCACGACACCGCTCCGTGGGTCGGTCGAATGCGTGTGCTGCGCAAAAACCCAGAACCACGGCCAGGAATTCCCGGCGCGCGGATACTTCCGCTCAAGGGCGTCGGGAAGCGCAACGCCGCTGCGGCCCTCGGCCTGGTCCTTCCGCCACCATGCCCGTGCACGCGACAGCTGCTCGCGCAGGCTGGGTGCCAAGCTCTCGGGTAACATCAAGGCCCGATCCTTGGAGCCCTTGCCCTCCCGCACGATGATCGTGCCGTGATCGAAATCCAGATCCTTGACCCGCAGTTGCAAACCCCCGCTGATCCGCATGCCCGTTCCATACAGAAGCTGGGCGAACAAACGATGCTCCCCTTGCAGAAAACCGAGGATGCGAACCACCTCATCCGGGGTCAGCACCACCGGCAAGCGCCGCGACGGCCGAGGTCTTCCGATCTCCTGAAGCCAAGGCAGATCCACACACAGCACCTTGCCGTAGAAGAACAGCAAGGCCGCCAATGCCTGCCGATGCGTGGATGCCGAAACCTTACGCTCGTTTGCCAGCCAGGACAGAAATGCCTCGACTTCGCTGCTGCCCAAGGTTGCCGGGTGACGCACTCCGTGGAAACGGATGAAGGCACGAACCCAGTGGACATACGCCTGTTCGGTTCGTAAGCTGTAATGCAAGTAGCGTATGCGCTCGCGCAGTTGGTCCAGAACCTTGACCGAACGCAGCGGTGGTAACGGTGCAGTGCTGGTTTTCATGGCTTGTTATGACTGTTGTTTTGTACAGTCTATGCCTCGGGCATCGGAACAAGTCAAGATAGTTGTCGCCTGATTCATGCAACCAACCGCCCTATGTCTTCAGCATGCACGTGATCGCGCACGACAGCATCGCGCTCTGGATT
>NZ_JBNCAR010000036.1:0-26020 GCF_051280715.1 Thauera sp. AutoDN2
CACCACAGCACTTTTGCGATCATGGCCTTCAAACCCGCGCCGGTGCTGAAGGCACTTTCCGAAAAGGGGCGAAAATCGGGGTTAAGTGTCGAACCCCGGCGAACAGCGCACCGCATGCGACCACATCGCTGCTGCTGATCAAGGAGTTGCCCGACCGCTGGCGGGCCAGCGCCGGCTATTACCACAACGGTGAGTATTACTGGATGAACGGTGGCGACTACATTCCGCGCACAGACCGCTTCGATCTAAAGCTCGCCAAGCGTTTCGGTCCGCCGGGCAGCGAAAACGAGTTCTCGATCACCGCGCTCAGCGTGAAGGGCTCGTATCCGGACTTCCATGGCGGGAAGTACCGCCACCAGCCCCGGCTGTTCGCCTCCCTGCAGATCGGATGGTGATGTCCATGCACGGAATGACCGGTGGCATGCGATGCTGGGCCCGGGCGCTGCGCCCGATGGCCTTCGTCGCTGCGCTGGTCGTGCTCGTGCTCGCAGCCCCTGTGGCGCGGGCGGTGGAGGTTGCGCTGCTGCTGTCCGAGAACAGTGGGCCCGAGCAGCAGTTCGCCGATGCCTTTCGTGCAGCCTTGAAGCCGGGCGCCCATCGTGTCGTTCATGCGGGCGCAGTGCGCGAGGGGATGAAGGTGGATGCGCTCTCGTCGGCCGGTCTGGTGCTGACCACCGGGGCGCTTGCGGCGGAGATTGCGCTGCGGGATACCGATCGACCGGTGCTGATGGTGCTGGTGGGCATCCGCGAGGTGCAGCGGCTACAGGCCGCCTACCCCGCGCGCAGCGTGGGTGCGGTCGTGCTGGACCAACCGCCCGAACGCCATATGCGCTTGATCCGCGCGATCCTGCCCGAGGAGGCAAGAATCGGTGTGCTGATGGGGCCCGAGAGCCGTTTTCAGGAGCAGGAGATCCTGCGTGCGGCCGAGGATACGGGCTTCGTGGTCGAGTTGGCCGATGTTGCGGATCCGAAGGAACTGGTGGGGGCGCTGCAGGCGGTGCTCGATAAGGCTGGGGCCCTGCTGCCACTCCCGGACGGGCTGGTGTCGAGTCCGGGCGCGGCCCGTACGATCCTGCTGACTAGCTACCGCTATCGGCGGCCGATCTTTGCCTTTTCGTCCGCCTATGTGAGCGCAGGCGCCCTGGCTGCGGTGTTCAGTTCTGCTGAGCACATCGCGAGCGACATCGCGGATCTGCTTGGGTCCGAGTCGGTGCGGGCGGGGGATGTCGCGCCCCTGTTGTCCGTGCTGCGCTTTCCCGAGCGCTTCGACGTGGCCGTGAATCGTACCGTAGCGCGTGCGCTCGGGATCGTCGTTCCGGAAGAGGACGTGCTGCGTGAACGCGTGGCGGGCGGGGAGGGCACGCGATGAACTGGCTGCGCAGCTTTTCACTCGGACGCAGGATGATTCTGGTGCTGCTCATGCCCAGCGTGCTGTTCGCGCTCGTGCTGGGTGGCTTGTTCCTCCACCAGAGCAGCCGCGATCTTGATGAGGCGACCCTGGCACGTGGGCGCGCGATCGTCAGCTTCCTTGGTCCTGCGGCGGAGTATGTGCTGGTCTCGGGCAATCCGATGGTGCTGGAGGGCTTGATGGCGCGGGCGCTGGAACAGCCCGATGTGTCGGCTGTCGCGTTCTATGACGCCGAGGGGGCCTTGCTCGGCGTTGCCGGTCGCGGGCTGGCAACATTGCCTGAAGCAGCTCGCGCGGCGAACGGCGACGAGGTCGTGGTCGAGGTGAACAAGGGGCATCTGAGCTTTGCCGCCGCAGTGCTGAGCCTTGCACCGGAGGTCGAGGATTACCCTGCGCCTGGCGGAGCCGCGCCCGCGGAGCGTCTCGGCTGGGTGCAGGTGGATCTGGATACCAGTGTCCGTGACGCCGCCAAGCGGCGGCTGTTCCTGGTCGTGGGCGCGGTGGCTGCGCTGGCGCTGCTCAGTGCGATGTTCATGGCGCTGCGCCTGGCGCGCTCGGTCGCCAACCCGGTGGAAGCCTTGGTGCGCGCGGTCCGCCGCATGGCCGCGGGCGATCTGAAAACGCGCGTTCCAGCACAGTCGGGGAGTGGAGAATTGCGTGCGCTCGAGTCCGGGTTCAACGCGATGGCGGAGTCGATCGCCGAGAGCCAGCGCACACTGCAGGCGCGTATCGATGAGGCGACCGCACTGCTGGCGCATCAGGCCCGCCACGACCCCTTGACTGGCTTGCCCAACCGGCGCGCGTTCGAGGAGTCGATCGAGCAGGCGGTGACCACGCACCGCCGCGCGGGTGATCAGGTGACCTTGCTGTACATCGACCTGGATCACTTCAAGCCGGTGAACGACACCTGCGGTCACGCCGCGGGCGACCGGCTGCTGTGTGAGCTGGCAGGACTGCTGCGCATGCGCCTGCGGGTCGGCGACCAGGTCTTCCGTATCGGCGGCGACGAGTTTGCGGTGATCCTGCGTGGCTGTGCGCGGGACGATGCCCTCGTGATCGCCACTTCACTGTGCGAGACCGTGGGTGGGCATGACTTCGTGTGCGATGACCAACACTTCATGGTTGGAGCGAGCGTGGGGCTTGCACGCATGGAGGAGGGGCTGGATGACGCATCGATGCTGATGCAGGCGGCCGACCACGCTTGTTATGCCGCGAAACACGCCGGTCGTGGGCGAGTCGTCGAGTATGGACAGCATCGGGTCTGAACCATCGGGGTGCCGGCGGGAGCTCGCCGCTCTTTCGCGGCGGCATGAACTGGGAGCTGGTGCCGGTTGCGCTCGATGACATCGAGCGCATCGAGGTGGTACGGGGCTCGAACACCACCTCGTACGGCACCAATGCCTTCCTCGGCGTGATCAATATCGTCACCGTGGCGCCCGCCTTTGTGCAGGGCTGGTCGGTGGCCACCCGCCAGGGGAGTGGTGGTGTGCGCGATTACAGTGTGCGCGGTGGCGGTGCCCTTGGAGAAAGCGGTCTTTTCCGGTTGAGCGTCGAGGAGCGCGCGGACGACGGCCTGGACTACCGGGCCGTTGCGCCGGCCGATCGCGACTGGCGTGATCAGAACCGCTCCCGCTTGTTCGATTTCAGGGCTGAGTTCCAGCTTGCTGCGCGCAGCTTGCTGGAGCTGCAGTTCGGCCGTGTCGAAGCACGCCACCTTGTTGGGCGGCTCGCGATCAACGACGACGGCACCGCCATCGGGCCCCGTGCGTCCGACCCGCTGCGGCCCTCGGATCAGGCATCGACCTGGGTGCAGGCACGCTGGTTGCAAACCTTGTCCGAGACTGCAGACCTTTCGCTGCGCTACACCCATCACGTGGATCGCCTCGATGCGGGTTTCGCGGTCGAGGGTCGGCCGGAGCTGGGGCGTCTAAACCCGAGCGGGGGGCGTGGCGTACGCCATGAACTGGAGGCGCTCCATACCTTTCTGCCCGCCGACTCGCTGCGCATGGTATGGGGCGGGGGCTGGCGGCATGATGCGCTCGAGTCGTCGACCATGCTCCATGGCATCGGCCGTGTCAGCCGTGATGTCGGCCGTCTGTTCGCCAACATGGAGTGGAAGCCGCGCGACTGGCTCACCGGCAACGTCGGCCTGTCCCATGAGTACGATTCGCTCGCGGGCGAACACCTCGCGCGGCGGGCCAGCGCGAGCTTCCACTTCGACGGGCAGAACACGGTCCGTCTGGGCTACGTGCGAGCCTGGCGCACGCCGGGCACGCTCGATTACACGGCCAACCAGATCGACCGACGCGGGCAGATCGAGTGGGCGGGCAACCCAGCGCTACCGGCCGAAGGGCTCGACAGCTGGGAGCTCGGCTACCTCGGAGACTGGTCCGCGGCGCGCATGAGCCTGGACGTGCGTGTCTTCCGGGAGCGCTTGAGCGACCGCCAGATCCACCGCATCAGGACGACTGCGACCGGCCCGGATACGGTGCAGGCTGTTCATGATCTGGAAATTCGTGGCCAGGAACTGCAATGGAAATGGCAGCCGGTCGACGCCACACGGATCGTGGTCGGGCATGCCCATG
Organism: Thauera sp. AutoDN2; assembly: GCF_051280715.1. Lineage (NCBI taxonomy): Bacteria > Pseudomonadati > Pseudomonadota > Betaproteobacteria > Rhodocyclales > Zoogloeaceae > Thauera > Thauera sp. AutoDN2. Next base: position 3,994 of record NZ_JBNCAR010000036.1, read on the forward strand.
TCGACATCGACGCCGGGTTCAGCGCGGTCGGGCGTGCGCTCAACGCCACGACCGGAAGCAACTTCGCCGGTCCGGCGCGGGCCGCCCTCTATTTCGCCTTGTCCGAACAGTCTGCGCCGCGGCGGGCCACTTCGCTACTCTGGATGCAGCGTCTGCCGCTGGGGCTGGACCTTTCGGTGGCGCGGTACTGGGTGCACGACATCAAATGGACCCGTAACACCGAAACCGACAGCTACAACCGCACCGACCTGCGCCTCGCCTATCCGATCAAAGGAATTGCCAGCGGCGGCGAGATCGCCTACACGGTGCAGTCGCTCAACGGCGCACACGCCGAAGAGCGCATGGAGCGCATCGTCGGTCGCCAGCACTGGTTGTCCCTGCGGCTGGATTTCTGACGCACATCTCCCGGCGCGCTCAGTGCAGGGCGCGGGGCATCGCCAGTGTGAAAGGGGGAATTTCCGCTTCGAAACGGTCGGTGCCGTCCCCGAGCATGTGGTAGCGCCCCTGCATGGTGCCGACCGGGGTTTCGAGCACGCAACCGCTCGTGTAGCGGAAGCTCTGCCCTGGCGCGAGCGTGGGTTGCTCACCGATCACCCCTTGGCCGTGTACTTCCTGGACCTTGCCATTGCCGTCGGTGATCACCCAGTGACGGGCGATCAATTGGGCTGGGGCCGTGCCGGTGTTGCGGATCGTCACGTGATAGGCGAACACGTAATGGTTGTCCTCCGGGCGGGACTGTTCGGTGACGTATTCCGCGACGGCAGTGACTTCGATCCGGTAGTGCTCCTGGGTACTCATGGTTTTTTGTTCTCTGGTGCGGGGAGGGGAGGCGTTAAAATATCAGCTTTTTCCCGGAAGCCCACGCCATGTCCAATGCCGTTCCGTCCCCGCTGACCGCCCTGTCCCCGCTCGATGGCCGCTACCACGGCAAGGTCGCCGGCCTGCGCGACCATTTTTCCGAGCATGGCCTGATCCGCAATCGCGTCAAGGTCGAGGTCGAATGGCTGAAGGCGCTCGCGGCCGAGCCCGCGCTGGCGGAGATTGCGCCCTTTTCGGCGGCAACGGTGGCCGAGCTCGACGCTGTGGTGGCGAGCTTCTCGACCGAAGACGGCGAGGCGGTGAAGGCCATCGAGGCCACCACCAACCACGACGTCAAGGCCATGGAATACTGGCTCAAGAAGCGCCTCGGCCACAACGCCGAGGTGATGAAGGTGTCCGAGTTCATCCACTTCGCTTGCACCTCGGAGGACATCAACAACACGTCGCACGCGCTGATGCTGGCCGAAGGCCGCGACCGCGTGCTGCTGCCGGCCCTCGATGCGGTGATTGCGCGCTTCCGCGAACTGGCGCACGCGCTCGCCGACCTGCCGATGCTGTCGCGCACCCACGGCCAGCCCGCCAGCCCGACCACGCTCGGCAAGGAGATGGCCAACATCGCCGCGCGCCTGATGCGCGCCCGCGCCGCCATTGCTGGCGTCGCGATGTGCGCCAAGTTCAACGGCGCGGTGGGCAACTACAACGCCCACCTGTCGGCCTGGCCGGAATTCGACTGGGAGGGCTTCAACCGTCGCTTCATCGAGTCGCTCGGGCTCACCTTCAACGAGTACACCATCCAGATCGAGCCGCACGATGCCATGGCCGAGTTGTTCGACGCGGTCGCGCGCGGCAACACCATGCTGATCGACGCCTGCCGCGACATCTGGATGTACATCTCGCTCGGCTACTTCAAGCAGAAGCTCAAGGAAGGCGAGGTCGGCTCCTCGACCATGCCACACAAGGTCAACCCGATCGATTTCGAGAACGCCGAGGGCAATTTCGGCCTCGCCAACGCAGTGCTCAAGCACTTCTCCGAGAAGCTGCCGATCTCGCGCATGCAGCGTGACCTCACCGACTCGACCGTGCTGCGCAACATGGGCGTGGGCTTCGGCCACACCGTGCTCGCGCTCGACAGCTGCCTGCGCGGCCTGGGCAAGCTCGAGGCCGAGCCCGCTCGCCTGGCGGCCGACCTGGACGAGTGCTGGGAGGTGCTCGCCGAACCGGTGCAGACCGTGATGCGCCGCTACGGCATCGAGAATCCCTACGAGCAGCTGAAGGCCATGACGCGCGGCAAGGGCATCACGCGCGAGGCACTGCACGACTTCATCCGCACGCTCGCCATCCCCGCCGAGGCCCGTGACCACTTGCTGGCGATGACGCCGGCGAGCTATGTCGGCAAGGCGGCCGAGTTGGCGCGGCGCATCTGATCCCTGTTTGACCGGGCCGACCCTTCAAACCGGCCCTTGCTGTGCAATCCGCGTTACAAACCATCCCGGCGCCACCCTCGAGGTGGCGCCGTCACGACAAGGAGCCCGCAATGGCCTTCGCCGACAACCTCAAGACCCTGCCCGGCATCTCCCACCTCGCTGCACTGAACCTGATCGATGCCGCCGACGCGGTAGTCGCCACCATCGAAAACAAGCCCGGCCAGGCCGGTTCGCTGGCGGTCTACAATCACCTTGCCCAGCTCTACGGTGCCATCAGTCCGGAAGCGGCCAGGAAGGGCCTGGAGCTCTACGCCGAGCACAGCGAGGACGCTCGCAGCAACCCCGGAAAGCATCCCAACATCGACCGTTTGATCGGCCTGATTGAGCGAGGAGAGACGCTCAGGGTGAAGCAGGTTTTTGCGATGTGAGATCTTGCGCGGCGCATGAGTGCTCAAGATTTCAGCGTGGATCGCTCCGCCCGGAAAGACAAAGGCGCCCGCAGGGCGCCTTTGTCTTTCCGAAGAGGGCGGCCTCAGACCACCGCCTCTTCCTTCTCCTTCTTCGGCTTGATGAACTGTTCGCGCGAAACGCCCAGCCACATCACCAGCGGGCTGGCGACGAAGATCGAAGAGTAGATGCCGAAGCAGATGCCGATGGTCAGGGCGAGCGCGAAGTAATACAGCGTTTCACCACCGAAGATCAGCATCGAAACCACCATCATCAGGGTGCTGCCGTGGGTGATCACGGTGCGCGAGATCATTGCCGTGATCGCGTGGTCGAGCACGGCCGGCGTGTCCATGTTGCGCTTCTTCTTGAAGGTTTCGCGTACGCGGTCGAACACCACCACCGACTCGTTCACCGAATAGCCCAGCACCGCCAGCACCGCCGCCAGCACTGGCAGCGAGAACTCCCACTGGAATGCGGCGAAGAAGCCGATGATGATGATCACGTCGTGCAGGTTGGCGATGATCGCCGACGCAGCGAAGCGCCACTCGAAGCGTGCGGCAAGATAGACCATGATGCCGATGATCACCAGCAACAGCGCCATTGCGCCGTCGGTTGCGAGTTCCTTGCCCACCTGCGGGCCCACGAACTCCACGCGGCGCAGCTGCGCTTCGGGGCCGTCGACGGACTGCAGGGTGGCCATCACGCGCTCGGAGATGCGGCTGGTGTCCAGGTCCTCGCGGTTGGGCATGCGGATCAGGATCTCGCGCGCACTGCCGAAGTTCTGCACTTGCGCGTCGGGGTAGCCGTCGCGCGCGAGCGCCTGGCGGATGTCCTCGATGCGCGGCGGTTCGGCGTAGCCGATCTCGATCAGCGTGCCGCCGGTGAACTCGACCGAGAGGTTGAGGCCGCGCAGCACGATGAAGAACACCGCGAGCACGAAGGCGAGGGTGGAGACGATGTTGAACTTCAGCGCATGGCGCATGAAGGGGATGTCGGATCGCTGACGGAAAAATTCCATGATCTTTTCTTCCTTGCCCCTTAGTTGGCCGACTGGCCCAGGTGCAGCTTGGTTACCTTGCGCTGGCGGCCGTAGATGAAGTTGATCGCCATGCGCGACACCATGATGGCGCTGAACATCGAGGTCAGGATGCCGAGGCAGTGCACCACGGCGAAGCCGCGCACCGGGCCCGAGCCGAACACCAGCAGTGCCACGCCTGCGATCAGGGTGGTGATGTTGGCATCGAGAATGGTGTCGAAGGCGCGGTCGTAGCCCGCTGCGATGGCCGCCTGCGGGCTGGCGCCGTTGCGAAGCTCCTCTCGGATACGCTCGTTGATCAGCACGTTGGCGTCGATCGCCATGCCGAGCGTGAGCGCCATGGCCGCGATGCCCGGCAGCGTCAGCGTGGCCTGCAGCAGCGACAGCAGCGCCACCAGCAGCACCAGGTTGAAGGTGAGCGCAACCACCGAAACCAAACCGAACAGGGTGTAGTACACGATCATGAACACCGCGATTGCGAGGAAGCCCCAGATCACCGAGTTGGCGCCCTTGGTGATGTTCTCGGCGCCCAGGCTGGGACCGACGGTGCGTTCCTCGATGATCTCCATCGGTGCGGCCAGCGAACCGGCGCGCAGCAGCAGGGCGACGTCGTTGGCCTCCACGGTGGTCATGCGGCCGGAGATCTGCACGCGGCCGCCGCCGATTTCGCTGCGGATCACCGGTGCGGTTACGACCTCGCCCTTGCCCTTCTCGAACAGCAGGATGGCCATGCGCTTGCCGACGCTCTCGCGCGTGACGTCGCGGAAGATGCGCGCGCCGGCGGCGTCGAGGGTGAGGTGCACCGCGGGTTCGTTCGTCTGGCCGTCAAAACCGGGTTGCGCATCGGTAAGACGGTCACCAGTGAGCACGACCTGCTTCTGCACCAGCAGTGGCGAACCGCCGCGCTCGTTGTAGAGCTCGGTGCCGAAGGGCACGCTGCCAGCGAGCGCCTGCTCGATCGCGCCGGGGGTGTCATCCACCATGCGCACTTCCAGGGTTGCGGTGCGGCCCAGGATGTCCTTGGCCTTGGCGACGTCCTGCACCCCGGGGAGCTGCACCACGATGCGCTCGGCCCCCTGCTGCTGAATCACCGGCTCGGCGACGCCGAGTTCGTTGATGCGGTTGTGCAGGGTGGTGATGTTCTGCTTGATCGCGAACTCGCGCATGGTCTGCTGCGCCTGTGCGGTGAGCGTTGCGACGAGCTTGAAGTCGTCTGCGGCGTCGTCGCGGTCGGCGAGCTGCAGGTCGTTGGTCGAGTCCAGGATGGCGCGCCGGCCAGCTTCGCGCTGCGCAACATCGCGGAAACGGATCACGACCGTGTTGCCCTCGCGGGTGATGCCCGCGTGGCGCACGCTCTTGTCGCGCATCAAGGTGCGCAGGTCGCCCGTGGTGGAGTCCAGACGCTTGGTAAGCGCGCCGGGCATGTCGACCTCGAGCAGGAAGTGCACCCCGCCGCGCAGATCGAGGCCGAGATACATCGGCAGGGCCTGGATCGAGGTGAGCCAGGTCGGTGAGGCCGACAACAGGTTCAGCGCGACGACGTAGGATGGGTCGGCAGGGTCGGGGTTGAAGGCCTGCTCGATGACGTCCTTTGCGCGGAGCTGCGTTTCGGTGTCGCGGAAGCGGGCACGCACGCTATTTGCGTCGGAGAAGATGCCGGTGTGCTCGATGCCCGCTGATTTCAGTGCATTGCCGACACGGTCGGTGGTGGTTGCGGGGTCGAGCCTGAGTGTGGCCTTGGCGCTGGACACCTGCACCGCCGGCACCTCGCCGTAGAAGTTGGGCAGGGTATAGAGCAGGCCCCAGATCAGCACGAGGCCGATCAGGATGTTCTTCCAGAGAGGGTAGCGATTCATCGTCGGCGGGAGAGTGGGTGGAGCGAGGCCCGGGGCGCTGCTGCGGCCTGTCTGGCCTGCTGTGTGCAGGCGGTGAAGGCGGCGGGCAGCTGCGGCGGACTGGCGACGTGCCGACGGCGGGACCGTCGGCTGTCGCCGCGGAGATTACAGCGCCTTCAGCGAGCCTTTGGGCAGCACGGTGGCGACGGCCTGTTTCTGCACGGCCACCACGGTGTTGGGGGCGACTTCGACCTGCACGAAACTGTCGCCTACCTCGACGATACGGCCAGCGATACCGCCGCCGGTCACGACCTCATCACCCTTGGAGAGCGCCTCGACCATGGCCTTGTGCTCTTTTGCGCGCTTCATCTGCGGGCGGATCATCAGGAACCACAGCACCACGAACATCAGGATCAGGGGCAGCAGGCCCATCAGGCCACCCGTAGGGTCGGCAGCGCCAGCGGCTTGGGCGTAGGCATTTGAAATCAGCACGTTGAAACTCCGGTTAGGCAGAAAAGCGTTGAAGTATAGCAGTAGCCGGGACGGTGCCCGGAATGGGTGAGACGGTGCAGGCGCGCAGGGGTTCAGGCGGTTCCGGTCGCTCGCTCGCTGCGGAAGCGCTGCACACAGGCTGCGAAGGTGCCGGCGGCGATGGCCTCGCGCAGCTCCGACGTCAGCGTCTGGTAGTAGCGCAGGTTGTGCACCGTGTTGAGCATGCTGCCGAGGATCTCGCCGGTGCGGTGGAGGTGGTGCAGGTAGGCGCGGCTGAAGTTTCGGCAGGTATAGCAGTCGCAGGAGGGATCCAGCGGCCGCGTGTCGGCCTTGTGCACCGCGTTCTTGATCTTGATGTCGCCGTAGCGGGTGAACAACCATCCGTTGCGCGCATTGCGGGTCGGCATCACGCAGTCGAACATGTCGATGCCGGCGGCGACGCCGTCAACGATATCCTCGGGCGTGCCCACGCCCATCAGGTAGCGCGGCTTGCCTTGCGGCAGGCGCGGCGCGGTGTGGGCGAGGATGCGCGCCATGTCTTCCTTGGGTTCGCCCACCGACAGGCCGCCGATGGCGAAGCCGTGGAAGCCGATCTCCTCGAGCACGCCCTGCGATTCGTCACGCAGGTCCTCGTACATGCCGCCCTGGACGATGCCGAACAGCGCGTTCCTGTTTTCCAGGCGATCGAGCTCGTCGCGCGAGCGCTTGGCCCAGCGCTGTGACAGGCGCATAGACTTGGCGGCCTCGTCGCGGGTGGCGGGGTAGGGCGTGCATTCGTCGAAGATCATCACGATGTCTGAGTTCAGCACCGTCTGGATCTGCATCGAGATCTCGGGCGTCAGGAACAGCTTCGCGCCGTCGATCGGGCTGGCGAACTTCACGCCTTCTTCGGTGATCTTGCGCAGCGCGCCGAGGCTGAAGACCTGGAAGCCGCCGGAGTCGGTGAGGATGGGCTTGTCCCAGGCCATGAAGCGGTGCAGGCCCTGGTGCTCAGCGATGATGTCCAGCCCCGGGCGCAGCCACAGGTGGAAGGTATTGCCCAGGCAGATTTGCGCGCCGATGTCGGCGAGCATGGCCGGCGTCATCGCCTTGACCGTGCCGTAGGTGCCGACCGGCATGAAGACCGGGGTTTCGACCAGGCCGTGGGCAAGTGTCAGGCGGCCGCGGCGGGCGCCGCCGTCGGTGGTCAGGAGTTCAAATTGCATCGTTTTCGGATTCGTTGCGGCGGGTGATGAACATGGCGTCCCCGTAGCTGAAGAAGCGGTAGCGCTGCTCGACCGCGTGCGCGTAGGCGCGGCGCATGCTGTCGAGGCCAGCGAAGGCCGCGACGAGCATCAGCAGCGTGGACTTGGGCAGGTGGAAATTGGTCACGAGCGCATCGACCACCTGGAAGCGGAACCCGGGGAGGATGAAGATCTCCGTCTCCCCGCTGCCGGCTTCGATCGGGCCGTCCTGCGCCGCGGCTTCGAGCGCGCGCATGCTGGTGGTGCCGACTGCGATCACACGTCCGCCCGCTGCACGGGTGGTGGTGATAGCGTCAACGGTTTCCTGCGGAATCACGTAGCGCTCGCGGTGCATGCGGTGCTCGCCGAGGTCGTCCACGCGCACCGGCTGGAAGGTGCCGGCGCCCACGTGCAGGGTGAGCCAGGCGCACTTTGCACCACGTGCGGCGATACGTTCGAGCAATGCCTCGTCGAAATGCAGGCCGGCGGTGGGCGCGGCGACCGAACCCGGTTCGCGTGCATACACGGTCTGATAGCGGTTCTCGTCGGCTTCACCGGCGGCGCGCTGGATGTACGGCGGCAGCGGGAGCTTGCCGTGGCGCTCGAGCAGGTCGAAGAGGTTTTCCCCGCGCGGGAAACTCAGGTGGAAGAACTCGCCCACACGGCCCAGCACCTCGACCTCGAAGGCGTCTGCCAGACGCAGTCGGCTGCCAGTCTTGGGTGACTTGCTCGCGCGCACCTGGGCGAGCGCCTCGTGCGGGCCGATCGCGCGCTCGATCAGCACCTCTATCTGGCCGCCGCTGTCCTTGACGCCGTGCAGACGGGCATGGATCACGCGGGTGTCGTTGAAGACCAGCAGGTCGCCGGGATGGATCAGGTCGGCCAGTTCGCCGAAGTTTGCGTCGGAGAGCGCGGGTGCAGCGCCGGTGTGGGGGTTCACCACCAGCAGCCGGCTCGCGCTGCGCTCGGGCAGCGGTTCCTGCGCGATCAGTTCGGTCGGCAGCGCATAGTCGAAATCGTTGAGCGTCAGGGGCATGATGTGGGAGGTCTGGCGTCTGGTTGGCGTACGGCCTGCTTGCCGCGCCGAGGATTGTTCGGAGATAATGCGCGACCCGTGCCGGGATGGCGGAATCGGTAGACGCAGCGGATTCAAAATCCGCCGCCGCAAGGTGTGGGGGTTCGAGTCCCCCTCCCGGCACCATCAATAAAATCAAAAGCTTAGAAAGTTGCCCCCCTTGCTGGGAGCGCGCATTCTAGGGTTTTTGCAGCACTTTTGCAGCACTCGCGCAGTAATTGCCGATGTGATGCCTATACCTCGCCTCATTCATTCTGATGGAGCAAGGTTTATGGCCAGTATCGTGAAGCGCGGTGACTATCAGTACCAGGTCACTATCCGCCGCAAAGGTTTCCCAAAACAGTGCAAAACCTTCGAGTCCGAGCGCGAAGCGAAAGACTGGGCGAAGGTCGTTGAATCCGAGATGATTCGCGGCGTGTTCACCGATCGAAGCGAGCTTGAGCGAACGACGCTCGCCGAGTTGCTCGAGCGCTACGGAGAGGAAGTTACCGTAGAAAAGCTCGGGGCAAGACAAGAGAAGGGGCGTATTCGTCACTGGATGTCCCACCCGCTGGCCAAGAGGAGCCTGGCCAGTCTGCGGTCGAAGGATTTTGCCGACTACCGCAACGCGCGTCTGAAAGTGGTCAGTGCGCACACAGTTCGGCTCGAACTCGCCTTGATCAGTGCAGTCTTCAATCACGCCTCCAAAGACTGGTCGATGCCGCTGCCCAACCTGATCAAGGGTATTCGCCCTCCCAAAACGCCTTCCGGTCGTGACCGCCGCTTGATGGGTGACGAGGAAGATCGTCTCCTGGCTGCAGCCGGGGAAGCGCGCGCCTATCCGCACATGCTGGTCGCCGCCATCGAGTTGGCCGTTGAGACCGGTATTCGCGAAGACCGCCTGGCAACCATGCGGTGGAATCAGGTCAACTTGCAAAAAGGCGTCGTCAAGGTCATGACGAAAGAAGAACTGCATGAGCAGGAGTTGGTCTCTGTTCCGCTCTCGATGCGCGCGCTGCAGATTCTGGAGTCGTTGCCGAGGGATATTTCGGGCAAAGTGTTCGGCTGCGCCTTCCCGACCGGCAACGTTCTTGGCAAGGCCTTTGAGCGTGCCTGCAAGCGAGCCAAGATCGAAGATCTGCGATTTCACGATTTGAGACATGAAGCGGCGAGCCGACTTGCCCCCCATATGCCCATGGTGACTCTGGCGAAGATCATGGGCTGGAAAACCGTTCAGATGGCCATGCGCTACTACAACCCGACTGATGAGGAACTCGTCAAGGCCAGACGGGCTGCGGCCTAGAAAATGGTGGAGCGGAGCTATGCGGATCCACCAGCAGATTCTCGAAAAATTGACGCGCCAAGGCGCTCTGGCGCTCATGCGTCATCGATTCATCGGCTTCGAGCGGCAAGGTCGGACCGAGGAGGCAACGCTCTGTTCGCGACAACCACCCAGGGCTGTAACGAAACCTCGGAGCGAGGCTATAAGAAGTTGTGGCCTGTCGCCGACTTCAAAGTGTGGTCTTTGGGTCGGGTCACGAGCGCCGCCCAGTAATCATGTAGCCAGTGACTTTCGTCAGCGAGTTGCTTCTGCTCAATCAGCAGCTGCGCGACAAGCTCACTTTCGACATAACCTTGCAGCGTGTCTTTGCGATAACAATCGCTGGGGTGAAAGCGAATGGGGTGGAGGAAAACAAAGTTCTCCTGGCACAGGGTCGCTTTTCGCGCATCACGCGCCTGCATTTCCGCCAGCCGCTGCTCATCGACGCGCATGTGCGGCATCGGTTGGTAGTGCTGTCGCCCTTGATACTCAAAAGCGCGGCCACACGCTGCAGAGTAGCCATCTAGCTCGAGTCCATGGAGCCATTTGGGGCGGCATTTGGGAAATGGCGCGTCGAAAAAGTCCTCGAAAACTTCGCGGGTCCACGCTTCGGCTTTGTTCAAGCAGTATGGGCAGCCGCTTTCACGGTAGATGACATTGACAAGCGCGGTCGTCCAGGTGTGGCCGTAATCGCACTGCCACAGCAGTGGCACTTTATTATTTCGCAGCTCGGTCTCCTGCGACAGGCACCGAATCCCCGTACCGACCAATGCGTCGCGCAGGAGCTCGATGGTCCATGGCCGGCGGCGTGAGCATACAGGGCACCATCCGCCGGCTTGTACGTTATCGACGCGCATCGAAAAATCGTGTCCCCTGGCGCATCGCCAGCACACTTTTTCCTGGCGTTTTGGCAATGCGGGGTGGATGCACTGACCATGCCGCTCTTCGGCAATTCGCTGATAGTCGCTCATCTGTAGTCTCTTACCCATAGTCGCCTCCCTGTCGTGTGTCCCGTTGTTGGGTCGCCACGCACCACTTTCCGTGGCACGTTGCGACCTTTACTTCGCCGTACCCTTGTTCCGCAGTGTCTCGAGATGCTGGTGATGCGCGACAAATGAATCGTCGCGTTGCAAATGTGCATAGCTACGCATCACTGTTTCGAGGCTGTCGTTGAGCAGCGTCGCCGCCGTGATGACTGCGTTCGGATTGCGCTTGAGAAGATCGGTCGCGACGAGGTGCCGGAATGCATGCAAGCTGAAACCATGCGTCCCGCGCACGTGGCGTCGGGTCAGGCCGTGAGCATGAACGCTCATTTGCGCCCAGGGTTTTCCTTCCCGGTTGTTCACGAAGAAATACGTGCTCTCGGAGTCACCAAGCAGGGTTCCCCGATGCTCTTCTACGTATTCGTCGATCATGTCGCCGACCCATGCCGCGATCGCGACGTCGTATCGTGTGCCTGCCTTGCTCGCGCCATTTTTCAGCATCGATCTGCTCAGCCGTACTCTCCAGCCCCCGGGCGTGCGATAGACCGAGCCGCTGTTGTCCGCTGACCATGTCAGAGACTGAAGTGTCCGCAGGCGCAAGGGATTGGAGATGACAAAAGCAAGCAGCAGCGCATCGCGCTTGTGCCTCGCCTGAGAAAGGCTGCCGGGGCGGGCATGTGCGGCGAGTTGCTCGATGCTCCCGACGGCAGCCATGACCGGCTGCAATGGGCTTTCTTGTGCGAGCAGTGATGCGATGGGCGCGTCCGGACGGCGACTCAGGTCCTTCGCATGCTGGATCCATAGCCGCGCCGCTTTATAGGCATCATCGCACAAGCGCTCCCAGCCCTCCGGAGTCTCTGGTCGGACATTTTCCGGAAGGCGGTATCGCATCTCTGGCCGCTGCCTCAAGTAGCCCGTTTTCGGGCGCACAAGAGACGAGACAAAGCCCGCAAAATACTGCTGCCCGCCGTGAACCAGTCCATCTGAGCGCTGCGTCAAAAAATCCATGTACCCGTTTGTCGCCCAGGGCACCGCGAGCCATGCGAGCGTCTGAGCGGACTCAAGGGGAATGCCCTGCCCACCCATTTCGAGCGGCCGTGCCAGGTAGCCGAGCAATCCTCGAATCCGCTCGAGTGCGAGTGCTGCGGAAGGGCAGACGGTGTTTCCGACCTTCGCGAGTGGAGAGTCGATCGGCGTCGTATTCGCGGGGATGCACCGCCACACGCCCTTCGCGGTGCGCTCCAAGCCGGGAGTGACTGTGGTCTTGTACGTCAGAAACTGGCGCCACTCGCGCTCGAAAATCTCGCTTATCGCAGCTACTGGCAGAAAGTACGGATCTGCGCTCCGGAGCGCTTGCTGAGACCGAAACGCCTGGTTCTCAGGCGCGTCTGCAATCGCAGGCTCATCCGAGTCTTTCACGAGCGAAGTGAGGCTATCGCGGTCGAGTCCCAGGGCGTTTTCAAGGCGATGCAGGCCAGGGATGCCGCGTCGGTTGGGCACTGCGCCGGCCAGATAGCGCTGTATTGCCGAGGTGCTTACACCGACGGCCTTGGCGAGGGTTTTGGGTGCCACGCCCTTTTTGGCAATCGCTTCTCTGAGCGCTTCGCTCAAGGTCGTGGTTTTTCGCCGGGGCTTCAGCGCCTCGTTGCGATGCGCGGCGAAGAGGTCACGGTACCGATGTAGGTACGATCGCCGGTCCCGTTTCGTACAATCAGCGACGTCGAGCAAGTCAAGATAGGTTTGTAGCGACTCGTCGAAGCGCGTCGTCATCTCGATGCCGACGCGGGCGTCAGTCGTTTTGCCCACGGAAGCCAGGAAGCCGGTGAGCGCCGACTTGTGATTACGCAACTGTTGAGTTGCGCTCGGAGCGGGCTCTGCATTGTCTCCCGCAAGTCCGAGATGGGTTTGTAGAAGTTGATTCAAATCGTCATAAGTCAAGTTCACTTCAGTGGTCTCCAGGTTGGAGCCCGCGACTACGTAAGAAGTGGTGACCTGAAAAATGACGTCGTTACACAAGGTCGTTATCGAATAACGAGGGTTTTGTAACTCATTGATATATAGTGATTGTCCTTGCATTTTCAAATCCTCACGGTGAAAGAGTGAGGACTTGGTTGTCGTTACGCCGCGTGCTCATTGCATTACGTATAGCGACTGAGCTATGGCCAAATTGTCGATTGCGACAAAATTTCGGTAACGACTGCACTCCCGCCAAGGATCGAGTCCCGGGGGGTGTAAGAAGCGTCAGCAGAAGCGGTCGGCGGGTCATCGTCTCCGGTTGGGCAGGAGCACGTGTCAGGCTTCGACCGCAGGCAGGCTGAAGCTGGAGTTGTCACCAACTTCGGCGAGCGTTTCCAGCGTCATGTAACGGCGCTGAAGTGTCCATTCGTCGTTCTGCTGGAGCAGCAAGGCCCCTACTAGACGGTAGATCGAGGACTCGTTCGGAAAGATTCCTACGACGTCGGTGCGGCGCTTGATCTCCCCGTTGGGTCGCTCGAGCGGGTTGGTGCTGTGGATCTTGGTGCTGTGTTCCTTCGGGAAGCTCATGTGCGCGAGCACGTCGTCCGTAAGCGTCCGACGATCGACGTCTTGCAAGTGATTCAGCGGTTTGGGTTGATCTCATCGGTGAACTCGCCCTCATCCCATGCACGGGCGATGGCGGCATCGAGGCGAGTCAGCAGCTGGTAGAGTGAATCGCCCCGGGTTTCCTAGACGGTCCCGTTCTTCAAAAAATACTGCCGCTCGAACTCTACCGGCGAGAGCTGGTTGGTGAAACCGTGGCGTCGCCGTGGGTTGTAGAAGAGCTCGATGTAATCGAAAACATCGGAGCGAGCCTGCGCCCGATCCGTGTAGATCTTTCGCTTGATCCGCTCGCGCTTGAGCAGCTGGAAGAAGCTTTCCGCTACCGCGTTATCGTGGCAGTTGCCACGCCGGCTCATGCTCGGCACCAGTCGGTGCGACTTCAGGAAGTCTTGCCAGTCGTGGCTGCTGAACTGGCTACCCTGATCTGAATGCACCAGCACCTGCTCAGTCGGTTTGCGCCGCCACACCGCCATCAGCAAGGCGTTCAACGCCAGTTCCTTGGTCATCCGTTCGCCCATCGACCAACCGACGACCTGACGGGAGAACAGATCGAGCACCGCGCACAGGTACAGCCACCCCTCGTGGGTTCGGATGTAAGTGATATCGGTCACCCAGCTCTTGTTCGGCGCTGTCGGGGCAAACTGGCGCTCGAGCAGATTCGGCGCAACCACCGCCGGCCGCCCACCGTAGCGACCGGGGCGGCGTCCATAGCCGGTGTGCGAGCGCAGGCCCGCCAAGCGCATCAGCCGCGCCACGCGATGCTTGCCACACGCTTCGCCCATGTCGTGCAGATCGTTACGGATCTTGCGATAGCCATAGATACGCCCGCTGGCCTCCCAGCATTGCGTAATCAGCGCTCCGATGCGCTGGTCATTAGCCGAGCGCTCGGAAACGGGTTGCTGCTTCCACGCGTAATAACCGCTCGGATGGACCGCCAGCGTCGAACACAGGCGACGCACCGGATACTGCACCACGTGGGCGTCGATGAAGGCGTACCTCACCCGGACTGCTTGGCAAAGTACGCGGCGGCCTTTTTTAGGATGTCGCGCTCCTCGGTCACGCGCCGCAACTCCGCCTTCAGGCGCCGAATCTCGTCCGCCTGGCTGTCGCGCTCGGCACGCTGCTCCGCCGGAACGCCGTAACGCTTGATCCAGGTGTAGAGACTGTGGGCGCTGACGCCAAGCCGCACGGCCACCTCAGCGACCGGATGTCCCCGGTCGGTCACCTGCTTGACCGCTTCGATCTTGAACTCTTCGGTGAAGCGCTGCTGCGCCTTCTTCGTTTCCATCGACACCTCCGTAACGCCTCATTGTGAGGCAAAAGGGTGTCTAGGAAACCCGGGGCGATTCAAGGTGGGTTCGCCGGGTGCTTACGTCTCGGCCTGTGGTGAGCCCGACGTCTCGGTGTCAGGATTTTTTTCTACGGTCGGCAGGAAATCGCGAGGCGGTGGCTATACGAGTGTATGAGTGACCTCGAACGCACGCTTGGAAGCGCCAAGGAGCGCGGCTCGAGGGGCTCTATTTCACTACACTACGGAGAGCAAGACATGCAAGATGTGAAACCGATGCCTTGGATTACCCGCGAGATGCGCAGCAGGGCAGAGTCGCTCGATCAAGAATACGAGCAAGAACAGATAGCTTTGAGCAGGGCGCAGAAGGCGTACGCGGCGCTTGGGGAGTCGGTGCGGCAAGGGGACGACGAGAAGGTGCGCGCTTTGGCATTCTGCAATTTGATGCGCGGGTACGCGCAAGCGTCGATCGCGCTTAAGCTGCGCCAGGCATTTAACCGCGTGCTGATTGAAAAGTTTGAGGCGATGTCTGGTGAGGGTCAGCGCGTGCCCTGGCTGGACGAGGCACTCCGGAATCATGACAGGCTGTCACCTCAGCTCATCATCTGGCTGCTGGCTACAAAGCACGATCTTGTCTTCAACCTGTCGGAGGGTGAGTGGCATCCGCGTGGGGTTGTGGTGCCGACAGTTATGTTCGACGATGATATCCCTTACTAGCGTGCTGCGCCGCTTGGCCGACGAAACACTTGGCCGACGAAACGTGCGGTGCGTGTGATTTCGCCGCACCGGGGAGGCCGTGGAACCGGCCGTCCTGCGCATGTTTGCACGCCTGCGCTCGCAGCGCATGGCGTCCCTGGCGCTGGCGTGGCCAGTAGGCGCAACGCTTTTGTGGATGAGCGCGCTCCCAGGTTCGGTGTTCGACGGGGATGCAGTGACGGTGTGGGCGCGCTTCGCGCAGATGCGAGACGGTGTGGTCGGTCTGTTCGGTAGCACGGCGCAGGCCCGGACGCTCGAGCTTCTCGGCAAAGCCGATCTGAAGCTGACCCGGCATGACGCCACGCTCCCCCGGATGGCGGTGGCGGCGCAGATCGAAGACCTCCTCAAGCGGTAGGGGCCGTACTCGCCTCAGGCGCTCGAACTAGCGGTTGCCTATCAGCTGATCAGTCCGCTGACGCATTTCCTGCTCGTCGAGGCGCGGGCCGCAGCCGACAAGCCGGCGGCGTTGGGTGTCGACATCGGCTGCGGCATGGTCGCCGCGCGGCTGTCGCTCACCGCGAACGACATCGACGAGAAGCGGCTGAAGAAGGTCTTCGATCAGATCAGCCGCGACGTGCCGGTCGGCCGCGACCAGCATGCGGACGATCGCGTCTTGGCTGCAGCGGTACGTCCGTTCGAGTCCGGCCTCAAGGCCCTGACCGAGCGCCACCCGCAACTGCTCAAGGCCTTCGGCAAGTTCTCAAAATGGGCGAACCAGATGGGCACGCTCGGGGGCGGCAACCACTTCATCGAGAACTGTGGTGAAGGCTCGCATAGGTCGGCTCATCCGGCGAGACGCGCTGCGCGAAGTGATATCTGCTAAGTGCGATTTGCCGTGGCAAACGAACCAAGTAGCCGGTGTCCGACAACCGTAATAATCAGCAAGATCAGCGCGCCTAAAGCCCAGAGAGTCCAGAGTAGAGGGCTGAGCCAGTCCATGGCTGAAGCAACCCAAGGCATGATCTGATGGGCCCCTTCGATGGTAGCGACAAGGCCACCTTGGATCGATTCGAGCCAGGCTGGGTCAACCCACAACGCTAACCAGGACGGTAACGCTGTTGCATTGAGAGCTGCCACGGGATCATTCTGAAACGCGTTGCCCGCGTTTTGCACAACCCAGTCGACGATATGGACAGAGAGTGCCGTGATCCCCGTCCACGCGGCAAGGGTTAAGAAAAATAGGCCCCAGACGATCGTTCTCATGTTGGCTCAATTCATCCAATTGACGTAGGTCGGTGAGTATTCGAAGCGCGTTGTTCAACCGTAGCTGACCCAATGGAGCTTACTGACCAAAACTCAGGCCCGTCAGCGACAGCAATTCGGTGGCGGCGACGGTGCCTCCCCACCACAGCAGCACGACCGATGCGACCGCGGCCAGTGTCACAAGGTAACCGCCCAGCAGCATCAGGCCGTCACGCAGACGTAGCCCCCAGGACATCAGGATGATGGCGAGTGCAGGCAGCACGTTGTCAAAGCTGATGATGGGGACGGGAACCATCATCGACAACCCCGCGGCACAGAGCATCAAGCCATTCACAATGCGCGCCGGCTTGTCGGTCAGGAGCAGCATACGCGGTCGTCCCCACCGTGCGATGACGTGGATGACTCTGCTGATCACGCGCTCAAGCAGCATCCTGGCACGATCGTTCATCTCTCGTCGGGCAAGCCAGTCGGGTAAGGGCACCGGCCTACCGCTAAACAGTCCGAATGCGATCAGAATGCAGAAAGCCCCCACTACCGAAGCCATCCCCGGTAGCGCGACCGGAATGAGAAGTGGCATGGCCAGCAGACTCAACCAGACCATGCGTTGCCGGTTGCTTTGACCCACGGCGTCGGCCATCGTACCGTTCATCGAGGCCAGTCGCGCCTCGGCAATCCGTTCCACGGTGGCCCGTCGCTTGTCCTTCATGACCGATAGACCCTGCTTGAATGAGTTGTTCATTCAGACTGTTGATCGGCTTCGACGGTTCCCGCGAGGTTTCGGACTCGCTGCGCACCGCGGCGCTCCGCATTCCCACCGCAGTATCTTCCGGAGAACATGTCCCATGCCCGAGACCCGAAATATCACCGCCGTTCGGCTTTGGCATGGATGAGAATGTCCAGCCCCAGTCGATCGGGGCCGACAGTGCGCACCGCGCTGAGATGTCGGCTCCGCGGCTCGACCCTGCGGCGCCCCTGTTGTTCGTGATCAATGCCGGAGCGGGCGCGCTCGACCTTGAGGCCAAGCGTGCCGTGATCCGGAGGACGCTCGCCGAGCATGGGCGAAAGGGTGAATTGCTGACGTGCGCCCCTGCTGATCTGGCACGGGTAGCCACCGAGGCCACCGCCGAGGCGGCGGCGTGCGGTACGGCTGTAGTGGCCGTCGGTGGCGATGGAAGCCTCAGCACGGTGGCGCAGGCTGCGCACGCAGCCGGTTGCCCAATGGGCGTCATCCCCTACGGCACCTTCAACTACTTTGCCAGGACGCATGGGATCGCCACCGAGCCCGACACTGCGGCACGCCAGTTGATGGCGGCGAGCCCGATGCCGGTTCAGGTGGGGGCTATCAACGGCCGGGTGTTCCTGGTCAACGCCAGCCTGGGCGTTTACCCCGAACTGCTGCAGGACCGCGAGGCCTGGAAAGCGCGGTTTGGCCGCAGCCGCTGGGTGGCGTTCGTGGCGGCTTGTGCGACCTTGCTGCGTGCGCAACGCCGATTGCGACTGCACATCGAAACGGCGACCTCGGTTCGTGATGTTCAGACTCTGACGCTCTTCGTCGGCAACAACCGGCTGCAGTTGCAGCAGGTCGGAGTGGATCCCGAAGACACCCTGGACGGCACGCCCGGCGACGGCAGTATGGCCGCGTTGATGCTGCGGCCCATCGGCACGCTGTCGATGCTTGGACTGATGTTGCACGGCGCAATGGGCAGGCTGGGTGAGGCCGCTGGCGTGGAAACTTTCGAGTTCAGGCATATGGTCGTGAAGCCCAGGTTGGCGCCAAGGCGCAAGAAGTTCGTCGTCGCGTTTGACGGTGAAGTGACACGCATGCGGGCGCCGATCGATATTCGTGTGCTGGACAAACCCTTGTACCTGCTCCAGGCGCTTGGTACAGAGGGCAAAACACGTCTGCCCGAGGCTGCGGAATGAGTGTCCTGCTACACATTTCCGACACCCATTTCGGTACCGAGGAGCCGCGGGTGGTCGAGGCCTTGGTCGCATTGGCCGCCCAGCAGCGACCGGATGTGGTTGTGCTGTCGGGTGACATCACGCAGCGTGCGCAGCCCGTCCAGTTTCGCGCGGCGAAGGCCTTCGTCGATCGGCTGGGGGGCGTGGTTCTGGCCGTACCGGGCAACCACGATATTGCACTGTTCGACCTATGGGCTCGCTTCACTCGCCCCTACGCGCGCTACGTCAAGGTGCTCGGACCTGACCTCGAGCCCGTGTACGCTTCGCATGATTTCCTCGTCATTGGTGTCAACACGACGCGTGCATTGAGGTTCAAGAACGGCGAAGTGTCCGCGGAGCAGATCGATCGGGTGGCAACCTGGCTGGCTGGCGCCCGCGCGCAGCAGTTGCGCGTGGTGGTGGTCCACCAGCCTGCGGCCGTCATCAAGGCCGAGGACCGCGCCGACCTGTTCCGTGGCCACCATGCGGCCTTGCAGACGTGGTCGGCTGCCGGGGCAGATCTGGTACTCGGTGGGCACATTCATCTGCCCTACACCTTGGCACAGCACGGTTTGGCGCGGCGACTCTGGGTGGTGCAGGCGGGAACCGCGGTCTCATCACGTCTACGCCTCAACGTGCCCAATTCGGTCAACATCTTGCGCTGGGGAGAGTCGTCCTGTACGCGTGGTGAGCGGGCAATGCGCAGCTTCGATCAGGGTAAGGACTGCCTTATCGAGCAGTGGGACTATGCGCGCAGTGAAGATACTTTCGTCCGCACGGTGGTTACGTCGGTCGAGCCTGAGCGCGCTTAATTGACAGGCGGTGTAGGCGACATGGAGTCGCCTGTGCGGCCGCTGAGGAGCCTGCGTTCTAGAGGTCGATCGAAGGTTTCTCTGCGCTGTGCCGGACAGGCCGCTGAGCCCGGCCAGTGTGAGGTGTTCATCGAGGCGTGGTCTCGCACCCTGGCGGCGATGGCGCGCGTGGAGGTGACCCTGGCGCGGCAGCCAAGACGAATCCTGGCCAGGGTGCGGTTTCGCGGTTTCGCGGTTCAGTGTGCAAGGCTGTAGTAAATCGTCGGGCGACCACCTGCAGGGCCTGAATGTGAGTTCTCCCGTTTAAGTGTTCCGTTTTGAACAAACCGATCGAGGACGTGCTCGACCGTTTGCCGATCAGTCAGTCGAGACCAGCTGGCGCGCAGGATGTCACGTACGCTGAACGTGCCTTGCAACTGCCCTGATGAGAGTCGCTGGATGAGTGCTAATCCCGCTTCTTCGATGCGGGAGTCGCCAAGATAAGTCATTGACCGTGTCACCTGTCGCTTGAAGAACGCAGCCTGTCGGATGGCGCGAGCTAATGATTGGTGGCTTACGGGGGAGAGTACGGTCGGGACTCCTGGGGAGAACACCGAGATGAGGTGGTCAACCAGAGCAAGCGCTGGGACTAGGCGCTCGTATTTGGTTAGGAAAGACGCCAGCACCTGATCAGTAGCCGCTGATTCGGCGTTTTCGATCCACCATGTTTTGTAGAGCTGGTATGCATCGTCTGCGAACGTAATTGACGGGATAGCGGTGCCATCACTTTTGCATAACTGGCGGTAGTCAGCTGTTGCGAGTCGGTAAAGCAGGCCTTCGACGAATGCCTTTGCATCCGTATCTTCCCGCTTATCGGAAAACTCCCGCTTCCTTGGCAAGGGAAAAACGAGCAGCTGGAAACGCTGTGCCAGTCCGTCCTCAAGAGCCGTCATGCCCAGCTGTCTGGCGAGTTGGGCGGGCTGAATGGTGCCCATCACAGCGAGGCTAAGGTTTTGGATCGCGGTAGTACCTCGCATGATACGGTCGGACGTATAAGGCGAAGTCCCGTTCCACGCTTCCAGGAAAAATTGACGTTCCGACCTGCGGCTGGGGTTCTGCCAGGTCTCAAAAACTGCAGCGAGCTCGTCTCTCACATAGAGAAGACCGCCCGGATTGTCACGCAAGATCTCGCCCAGTTTCTCGGCGGTCGCGTCATTAGCTATCAGACGAGGAGGAGGCGTGACCGACGAGGCTTTCTGAATTCGGGCCTCGACTCGTCGCAACAAATTCAGTGGCTGCGACATCGCCGGCGATTTCATGCTGCTCGGCTCGCCGACGAGCAGCGCCCAGAGGTTCGGCGTCACTAGCCACGAGTCGAATAGTTTCGGACGAATGCCACATCGGCTGCAGATCGCAGCGCCGACTACGCAGAGGGTGCTAGCGATGAGAAATTCAGGCGGTGCGGACAAGCGCTCCGAGACGTCGGCACAGTATCCCTTCAAATGGTCATGGAGAATGTCCAGCACGTTGGTGTCGTCCGGGTCCAGCGTCTGGGATGCCCTGGCCAAGTGGATAGGTTGATCGGTTGAGGCTTCAACAAGAGGGTGTTGCATGGTAGTGCTCCATAGGTGATGAGGCTCTGTATAGGCACCGTTTGAGCACTAACAAAAAATATTTTCGAACCTGAGGCCTTGCGTGCGCACGAAACCGCGAAACCGCGAAACCCCTTTTCAGGGCGGGGAGCCCTGAAATTTCGCTTGGAGAGAGCAGGGGAGGATGTCCGGAAGGAGAGCAAAGAGGTTGGCAGATTGTGCCGAGAGCTTGCTCATGCGCGAGGAATGGCAGGCAGCGTGGATGTGGCGCGCCAGAAGATGCCGGACAAGACGCCGCCGCTGCGCCAGGCGCTGCACTTGATTGCCAGGCTTGGCGGCTTCATAGGGCGAAAGGGCGATGGCGAACCTGAGGTGAAGTCACTGTGGATAAGGCTTCAGCGCGTGGCGGCCTGCGTGCAGGGCATGCGCTTCCAGCAAAAATGTGGGTAATGGAACGCAGTAAACGTGAGGTGGTTGCTATACGAGATGTACCCGATTGGGGTATTTCGAATAGGACAAATATATGTACGACACTCTCACTTTTCCGACTGTTGCGAGCGATGTTTTCCAGTGCGACTCGTTACGTGTAAGCGTTGATGCGACTTTTGCTTGCGTCGTCGTTGAGCATTCTGCTGGGCGTGACGTCTTTCGATTTGATGAGCCGACGCGCAGCTTCGTTTTCGTGTGTGCATCCATTGCTGATGATGCCCTGCAGGATGATTGGCCGGCGATGTGTGACGTAAGCGGAGTGCTCTGTGACCTCGCGCCCTGGCTCATCGATGAAATCGCGGCTGTAAAGAAGGCCTGGACGGAGTTTTTTGACGGCGGCCGTGAATTACCCGTCCTGACTCGATCGGAGAGGCAATCATTACGAAGAGGGCGTTTGCGTCTTGTCGCCGGCATAGACCCGTTAATCGGTATGTCAGGGTTCCCGGTGGTGCAGGAGCGTCCGATTAGAAGTGAGCTTCAGGCCATTTGATTAGGATTTTTGCCGACCGCCTTGCAGCGGTCGGCGTTTTTTCGAAAGTTTCACCCGATTGCAAGACATGTAGGCTCGGTCAACTTCATTGACCGTGAACTGTCAGATCTTGCACGGAGCAGGAGACGCTTCGTAGGGGTAGATCAAGCAGCCGTGTCACCAGCCTGTTGGCGCCGGCCGAAAACTGACCATCTAACGGGGTGAATTCCGGTTGAAGACTGACCAGGGTGTTTAACCTCTCTGCCTCATTTTGAGGCAGAGGA
>NZ_JBNCAR010000037.1:0-24527 GCF_051280715.1 Thauera sp. AutoDN2
CTGAAGAGGCGAGGACTGTCCGAGTCGAGCGTAGCGACGACGAGTTCCGCAGCCTCGGAAGGAACACCCCGTGCGCGTCCTTTGCCGAGGCGCTCGAGCGGCGCGGGTTTGCATGCCTCCCAAGCCTCCGCGAGGCTCCGGCATCAGGAAGGGCTTTCATTTGCTCATCCCGCGCTGATAGATGCATGACGGGCTTGCGGGCGGTAAATGGCATACGCATAATTCGAGCTCTCCTTTCATTGGATGGGCATCATGGCGCGGCCGTTGCGAATCGAGCTTGCGGGCGGTGTGTACCACGTGACCTCGCGCGGCGATCGGCGCGAGATGATCTATGGTGACGATGCCGACCGGCGGACGTGGGTTGATCTCTTCGGTGAGGTCTGCGATCGCTTCAACTGGCGCTGTCATGCGTGGTGCCAGATGGGCAACCACTACCATCTCGTCGTGGAGACCGCCGAAGCGAACCTCTCACGCGGCATGCGGCAGCTGAACGGGGTCTACACGCAGGCGGTCAATCGCCGCCATGGTCGTGTCGGGCACGTTTTCCAGGGGCGCTACAAGGCCATTCTCGTGGAGGCGGACGCCTACCTCGTAGAGCTTGCCCGATATGTCGTGCTCAATCCGGTGCGCGCTGGCTTGTGCAAGGAGGCGGCGGAGTGGCCGTGGAGCAGCCATCGCGCGCTGCTCGGCCGGGTTGAGCCGCCATCCTGGTTGGCGACGGACTGGGTTCTGGGTCAGTTCGGCGAGACCCGCGCCCGCGCCGTTGGGCGTTACGAAGACTTCGTGCGCGCCGGCGTCGGGCTGCCGCCGATCTGGCAGGCACTGAATGCGCAGATCTACCTGGGGAGCGAGGACTTTGCCGGTCGCATGGCGAGCAGGTTCGCCGACGACGAAGGCTTGAGCGAGGTACCTCGTCTGCAGCGTCGCCCACAAAGCCTGGCGCTCGAGGCCTACGTCGAGCGGAACTCTTCACGAGACGGTGCGATCCTCGAGGCGGCGGATTCCGGTGCGTTCACCTACGCACAACTCGCACAGTTCTTCGGCCTGCATTACAGCTCGATCAGTCGGATCGTAGCCAAGGGCCGTTCGGCCCGGCAGCTTCGGCGGGCTGTGAGCAAATGAAAGACCTGACCCCGATGCCGCACTGCAAAAAACTGTTGAGTCTGCAGGCCTTTGAGGGGTATAGTTTTTTTCGACGGCAACGAGCCGGGCCAGTGTGTCCAAATTGGTGCATGCAGGTCTCGAGTGCTTGAGTTTTTATGCCAAATCGTTGCCTTTGCACCAGCATGGTGCATGTCGCAAAGCCGGTGCGCGTGCGCCCGGCTTTTTTGTGCGCGTTCGGTTTGTCGGCGCTTGCACTCCGCAAGCCCCCGGTCCGGCCCCTGTGCGCGTGATCTTGCGTGTCGTTTGAGGAACAGAAGATGGATCAGCCCCATAAGCAGGGTCTTTACGACCCCGCCAATGAACACGATGCCTGTGGCGTGGGTTTCATCGCCCACATCAAGGGCGAGAAACGTCATGACATCATTCTCCAGGGCCTCGAGATCCTGAAGAACCTTGACCACCGTGGTGCGGTCGGCGCCGACCCGCTGCAGGGCGACGGTGCGGGCATCCTGATCCAGATCCCCGATCAGCTGTACCGTGAGGCGATGGCGAAGCAGGGCGTGAGCCTGCCGCTGCCGGGCGAGTACGGCGTCGGCATGGTGTTCATGCCCAAGGAAGCCGCCTCGCGCCTCGCCTGTGAGCAGGAGATCGAGCGTGCGGTCGTGGCTGAAGGACAGGTCGTGCTGGGCTGGCGCGATGTGCCGGTCAATCGCGACATGCCGATGTCGCCCACGGTGAAGGCCATGGAGCCGGTGATCCGCCAGATCTTTATCGGCCGCGGCCCCGATGTCATGGTCACCGAGGCGCTCGAGCGCAAGCTCTACGTTGTGCGCCGCCGTTCGGCCAACGCCATCGGCGCGCTCAAGCTCAAGCACGCCAAGGAGTTCTACATGGTGTCGTGCTCGGCGCGCACCGTGAACTACAAGGGCCTGCTGCTCGCAAATCAGGTCGGCGAGTACTACCCGGATCTGCTCGACTCGCGCGCGGTGTCGGCGCTGTCCTTGGTGCACCAGCGCTTCTCGACCAATACCTTCCCGAAGTGGAACCTCGCCCACCCGTTCCGCTACATCGCGCACAACGGCGAGATCAACACCCTGCGCGGCAACTACAACTGGATGCGCGCGCGCGAAAAGGGTGTGCATTCGCCGCTGCTGGGCGACGATCTGCAGAAGATCTGGCCGCTGATCTACCCCGGCCAGTCCGACTCGGCCTCCTTCGACAACGCGCTCGAACTGCTGGTGATGAGCGGTTACTCGCTCGCCCACGCGATGATGATGATGATCCCGGAGGCCTGGGAGTCGCACACGCAGATGGACGAGAAGCGTCGCGCTTTCTACGAATACCATGCGGCGATGATGGAGCCCTGGGATGGCCCCGCAGCGGTGGCCTTCACCGACGGCCGCCAGATTGGCGCCACGCTCGACCGTAACGGCCTGCGCCCGGCGCGCTATCTGGTCACCGATGACGACCTCGTGGTGATGGCCTCCGAGTCGGGCGTGCTGCCGATTCCCGACAGCAAGATCGTCAAGAAGTGGCGCCTGCAGCCGGGCAAGATGTTCCTGATCGACATGGAGCAGGGCCGCATCATCGGTGACCGTGAACTCAAGGAGTCGCTCGCGCACGCCAAGCCGTATGCCGACTGGCTGCGCCGCATCAACATCAAGCTCGATACGCTCGATGCGCCGGCCATCCTTGACGCGGCCGCCGCTGCCGAACGCGTCGCGCCGCTGCTGGACCGCCAGCAGGCCTTCGGCTACACGCAGGAGGACATCAAGTTCATCCTCGAGCCGATGGGCAAGGCGGGCGAGGAAGCGACCGGCTCGATGGGCAACGATTCGCCGCTGGCGGTGCTGTCCTCCAAGAACAAGCCGATCTACAACTACTTCCGCCAGCTCTTCGCACAGGTCACCAATCCTCCGATCGACCCGATCCGCGAGCAGATGGTGATGTCGCTGGTGTCCTTCATCGGGCCCAAGCCCAACCTGCTCGAGATCAACGAGATCAACCCGCCGTTCCGCCTCGAGGTGAGCCAGCCGGTGCTCGATTTCGAGGGCATGGCCAAGATCCGCAACATCGCGCGCTACACGCAGGACAAGTTCCGCTCGGCCGAGCTGGACATCTGCTATCCGGCCGCATGGGGCAACGAGGGGGTCGAGGCGCGCCTGGCCTCGTTGTGCGCCGACGCCGAGAACGCGGTGCTGGGCGGCATCAACATCCTGATCGTCTCGGACCGCAAGCTCGCTGCCGACCGCATCGCCATCCCCGCACTGCTGGCGCTGTCGGCCATCCACCAGCACCTGGTGGAGAAGGGCCTGCGCACCCGTACCGGCCTGGTGGTCGAAACCGGCTCGGCGCGCGAGGTGCATCACTTCGCGGTGCTCGCCGGCTACGGCGCCGAGGCGGTGCACCCCTACCTCGCGCTCGAGACCCTGCAACATCTCGCCGGCGACGAGGAAACCGCGGCGAAGTACGTCAAGCACTTCGTCAAGGCAGTCGGCAAGGGGCTGATGAAGGTCATGTCCAAGATGGGCATCTCGACCTACATGTCGTACACCGGCGCGCAGATCTTCGAGGCCGTCGGCCTCAAGCAGGCGCTGCTCGACAAATACTTCACCGGCACCACCAGCCAGGTGGAGGGCATTGGCCTGTTCGAGGTGATGGAAGAGTCGATCCGCCTGCACAAGGCTGCGTTCAGCGCCGATCCGGTGCTGCACGACATGCTCGACGCCGGCGGTGAGTACGCCTTCCGCATCCGCGGCGAGGAGCACATGTGGACGCCGGATGCGATCGCCAAGCTGCAGCACGCAACGCGCTCGGGCAAGGCGGAGACCTACAAGGAATACGCCAAGATCATCAACGACCAAGGCCGGCGCCACATGACGCTGCGTGGCCTGTTCGAGCTCAAGGCCGCCGAGACCCCGGTGCCGCTGGACGAGGTCGAGCCCGCCAAGGAGATCGTCAAGCGCTTCGCCACTGGCGCGATGTCGCTCGGCTCGATCTCCACCGAGGCGCACACCACGCTGGCGGTGGCGATGAACCGCATCGGAGGCAAGTCGAACACGGGCGAGGGCGGGGAAGATCCGATGCGCTTCAAGCCGCTCACCGAGGCGATCAAGCTGTCGCAGATCATCGGCGAGAAGCGCATCGCGCGCGACCTGGAGCTGAACGCTGGCGACTCGCTGCGCTCGGCGATCAAGCAGGTGGCCTCGGGCCGCTTCGGTGTCACCACCGAGTACCTGGTCAACGCCGACCAGATCCAGATCAAGATGGCCCAGGGTGCCAAGCCTGGCGAGGGCGGCCAGCTGCCCGGCCACAAGGTGTCGGAATACATCGGCTTCCTGCGCCACTCGGTGCCGGGCGTCGGCCTCATCTCGCCGCCGCCGCACCACGACATCTACTCGATCGAAGACCTGGCACAGCTGATCCACGACCTCAAGAACACCAACCCGGTGGCGAGCATCTCGGTGAAGCTGGTGTCCGAGATCGGCATCGGCACGGTGGCCGCGGGCGTGGCCAAGGCCAAGGCCGACCATATCGTGGTCGCCGGCCATGACGGCGGCACAGGTGCCTCGCCGTGGAGCTCGATCAAGCACGCGGGGTCGCCGTGGGAGCTCGGCCTCGCCGAGACCCAGCAGACCCTGGTGCTGAACCGCCTGCGCTCGCGCGTGCGCCTGCAGGTCGACGGCCAGATCAAGACCGGCCGCGACGTGGTCATCGGCGCGCTGCTCGGTGCCGACGAGTTCGGCTTCGCCACCGCGCCGCTGGTCGTCGAGGGCTGCATCATGATGCGCAAGTGCCACCTCAACACCTGCCCGGTCGGCGTCGCCACCCAGGATCCGGTGCTGCGTGCGCGCTTCGCCGGCCAGCCCGAGCACGTGGTCAACTACTTCTTCTTCGTCGCCGAGGAAGTGCGCGAGCTGATGGCGCAACTGGGCGTGCGCAGCTTCGACGAGCTGATCGGCCGCGCCGACTTGCTCGACATGAAGAAGGGCATCGCGCACTGGAAGGCGCAGGGCCTGGACTACTCGCGCATTTTCTACCTGCCGAACGTGCCGGTGGAGGTGCCGCGCCTGCACACCGAGACCCAGGATCACGGGCTCGACAAGGCGCTCGACAAGCAGCTCATCGCGCTTGCTGCGCCTGCGCTGGAGAAGGGCGAGAAGGTCAACATCGACCTCCCGGTGCGCAACATCAACCGTACCGTGGGCGCGATGCTGTCGGGCCAGGTGGCGGCGCGCTACGGCCATGCCGGACTGCCTTCCGATACCCTCCACATCCGTCTCAACGGCACCGCCGGCCAGAGTTTCGGCGCTTTCCTGGCGCGTGGCGTCACGCTGGAGCTGGTGGGCGAGGGCAACGACTACGTGGGCAAGGGCTTGTCTGGTGGGCGCATCGTCGTGCGTCCGAAGGCCGAGTTCCGCGGCGATACGGGCACCAACATCATCGTCGGCAACACCGTGCTCTATGGCGCGACCGAGGGCGAGGTGTACTTCGCCGGCGTCGCGGGCGAGCGTTTCGCGGTGCGCAACTCGGGTGCCACCGCGGTGGTGGAAGGTGTGGGCGACCATGGCTGCGAGTACATGACGGGCGGCACCGTGGTCGTGCTCGGCGAGACCGGGCGCAACTTCGCCGCCGGCATGTCGGGCGGCGTGGCCTACGTGCTGGACGAGGACGGCAGCTTCGAGCAGCGCTGCAACATGGCGCAGGTCGCGCTCGAGCCGCTGCCCGACGAGATCGCCGCGCGCAAGGGCTCGGAGTCGGGCGACGAGCTCGAATCCCACGGGCGTGTCGACATCGACCACCTGACCATGGGCGACGAGCTCATCCTCAAGGGCCTGATCGAGCGCCACGTCCGCTTCGCCGGCAGCGTGCGCGCACGCGAGATCCTGAACAACTGGGGCGTCTGGCGGAAGAAGTTCGTCAAGGTGTTCCCGCACGAGTACCGCCGCGCGCTGGCCGAGATGGCGCAGCAGCGCGAAGCAGAGAAGGAGGCCGCATAAATGGGCAAGCCCACTGGATTTCTGGAGCATCAGCGTCTGTCCGAGGCCTATGAGCCGGTCGACAAGCGCCTGAAGACCTACAAGGAGTTCGTCGTTCGCCTGACCGACGAGCAGGCGTCCATCCAGGGCGCGCGCTGCATGGACTGCGGCATCCCGTTCTGCAACAACGGTTGTCCGGTCAACAACATCATTCCGGACTGGAACGACCTCGTGTACCGCGGCCACTGGCGTGAGGCGATCGAGGTTCTGCACTCGACCAACAACTTCCCCGAGTTCACCGGTCGCATCTGCCCGGCGCCCTGCGAGGCGGCGTGCACGCTGAACATCAACACCGACGCGGTGGGCATCAAGTCGATCGAGCACGCGATCATCGACAAGGCCTGGGAAGAGGGCTGGGTCGTGCCCCAGCCGGCGGACGAGAAGACGGGCAGGAAGGTCGCCGTCGTCGGCTCCGGCCCGGCGGGCCTGGCCGCTGCGCAGCAACTGGCGCGTGCCGGCCACGACGTCACCGTGTTCGAGAAGAACGACCGCATCGGCGGCCTGCTGCGCTACGGCATCCCCGACTTCAAGATGGAGAAGGGGTTGATCGACCGCCGTGTCGAGCAGATGCAGGCCGAAGGCGTGCGCTTCCGCACCGGCGTGCTGGTGGCGGCCAAGGACATGCCCGCAGGTATCGTCAATGACGCCAGGGAAGTGATCAGCGCCGAGCAGCTGCAGCGGGACTTCGACGCCGTCGTGCTGGCGGGTGGCGCCGAAGTGCCGCGCGACCTGCCGGTGCCGGGCCGCGAGCTCGGTGGCGTGCATTTCGCGCTCGAGTTCCTGATCCCGCAGAACAAGCAGGTCGCCGGCGACAAGCCCAACCCGATCTCGGCCAAAGGCAAGCACGTGGTCGTGATCGGCGGTGGCGACACCGGTTCCGACTGCGTGGGCACCTCCAACCGTCACGGCGCGGCGAGCGTGACCCAGTTCGAACTGATGCCGATGCCGCCCGAGCAGGAGAACAAGCCGCTGGTGTGGCCGTACTGGCCGACCAAGCTGCGCACCTCGTCCTCGCACGAGGAAGGCTGCGAGCGCGACTTCGCCGTTGCCACCAAGGAGTTCATCGGCAAGAACGGCAAGGTCAAGGCGCTCAAGGCCTGTCGCCTGGAGTGGAAGGACGGCAAGATGTCCGAGGTGCCGGGCTCCGAGTTCGAGATCAAGGCCGATCTGGTGCTGTTCGCGATGGGTTTCACCCAGCCTGTGGGCGGCGTGCTCGAGGCCTTCGGGGTCGACAAGGACGCGCGCGGCAACGCCAGGGCGACCACCGACGGCGAGGGCTGCTACATCACCAACGTGCCCAAGGTGTTCGCCGCCGGCGACATGCGCCGCGGGCAGTCGCTGGTCGTCTGGGCGATCAGGGAAGGTCGCCAGTGCGCGCGCGCGGTCGATGCGTTCCTGATGGGGGAGAGCCTGCTGCCGCGCTAACGGTGGTGAGTCGTGCCTGACGAGGTGCGTCGCGGGGTGGCCCGTGGCGCGCCTCGTTCCGTTTCGGGGGGCTGGCGTTGATCCAGGCCCCCGATCTCAGCGCCATCGCAGGGCAGCGAGGTCGTGCACGTAAATGGGGTAGTTCACCCACAAACCCTCCAGGCCCTTGCGCGCCACGGTCGATATCTGGGGTGCGTAGAGCCAGGCGTTCACCGCATCGTCCGCCAGCTTGCGCTGGATGTCGGCGAGCAGCCGATTGCGCTGGCGCGGGTGGTCGGCGTCGCGGTGGGCGGTGGCCAGGGCGCGGAACTCGGCGCTGTCGTATCCGAAGTAGTAGGACGGGTCGGAATAGATGTCGTAGTCGAGGGGCTCGACGTGGTTGATCAGCGTCAGTTCGAAGTCGCCGGTGAAGGGGCCCGCCAGCCACTCGGCCCAGCTCACGTGCTTGGCTACGACTTCGATACCGACTGCGGATAGCTGCTGCGCCACGATCTGGCCGCCGTCCCGCGCGTAGGGCGTCGGCGGTAGGCTCAGCTGCAGTTGCAGCCCGCGCTCGAAGCCCGCCTCCCGCAGCAGCGCGCGGCTGTGCTCGGGGTCGAAGGGGTAGCGGTCGGCCAGGTGCAGGTAGCCGCTCTCTGTGGGTGAGAAGTGGCTGCCGATCGCGCTGCCGCGGCCGTTCAGCACCTGGTGGATCAGGGCCGCACGATCGATGGCGTGGTTGATCGCCCGGCGCACACGCAGGTCGGCCAGTGGCGGATGACGATTGTTCATGGCCAGCAAGGCTTTGCTGCTTGAGCCCCCGATCAGCACCTGGTAGCGCTCGTTGAGGCGATTGCGCAGCACCGTACGGGTGGCGAAATTGAAGAACACGTCCACTTCCGCAGGCAGCTCGGCATCCTCCACGAAGGAATTCACGAAGCGAAACACGGCACGCTGCAATGGGACAGCCTCGGCATTGCGGTAGCCGGGCCATTTCACCAGGGTGATGGAGTGTCCCTTGTCCCAGCGCTCGAAGCGGAAGGGGCCGGTGCCGACCGGGGTGTGGGACGCTTGCCCGGCGCTCGCCGGGTGCAGGATCACCGCCGGACTCTCGCCGAGGCGGTACAGCAGGTGTGGGTCTCGATGGAGCAGCGTAAGCGTGACGGTCTGTGGGTCAGGGGTGTCGATGCGCTCGATGTTGTCGAACAGTTTGGTGCGTGATTTGTTGCCCGAGCCGGATGCCTTGGCGCGCTCGAACGAGAAGCGCACTGCGGCCGAATCCAGAGGCTGGCCGTCATGGAAGCGGACGTCCGGGCGTAGCCGGAAGGTGTAGCTGCGGCCGTCGGCCGAGGCCTGCCAGGATGCGGCCAGCAAAGGTGAGGTCTCCCCGTTTTCCTCGATCTTCACGAGCCCCTCGAGCACGTTGTAGTGCACGACCTCGCCGATCGCCGCCGCGGCAGCACTGGTTGGATCGAGCGAATTCGGCTCGAGCGTGATCCCGAACACGACATGATCCTTCGCGCTCGCGTAGGCTGGCGCGTACGCGAAGCCTACAAGGCAGCCGATCAGCAGGCAGCGCGAGACTGTCTGCCATACTGCGCAAGCGATGGAAGCGCGCATGTGTTCTCCTCCCTGTTTTCATTACTTCCCAACGAGCCGGATTTGTCCAGCAAGCCCCGTCCCGTTTCCGAATCGAACCGCAAGTGTCGAAAGGGCGCCGTCGCAGCGGCTGCCCTGCTTGTCTTCGTCCTCGCGGCGCTGATCTTCTGGCTGCATGGGGTCTATGTCGAGCGGGAGAACCGCCATCGTCACCAGGCCGAGCGTGAGCTGCAGTCTATCAATCAGTTGCAGTTGCAGGCGATGGTTGGATGGCGGCAGCAATCGTTGCGCGACGCAGGCATGCTGGTCGAGGATACGCTACTGGCGGAAGCCCTTGGGCGCTGGCTCGGAGAGGGTGACGTCGAGGCGCGCGAGCGAGTGCGTGAGCGCCTGCGCACGCTCGAGGAACTGGGGCACTACACTGCGGTGCATTTTGTGGATCCGCAGGGTAAGGTGCGCTTGAGCAGTCGCGCCGGGGGTGGCGGCCCGGGTATCGAGCGCGTGCCCGCTACCGAGCACCATGCCCTGCAGGGCGCCCTGTCCACCGCCATGCCGGTGATGAGCGACCCGGTGTCCGATCCGGTCTTCGCCTTCCCGTTCGCCGGGGTGTTTGCGCCCTTGTACGACGGGGTGCGTGCGATCGGTGCGGTGTGGCTGGTGCAGGACCTGCGCTCTGAACTTCTCCCCTTGGTCGAGCCCTGGCCGACACCGAGCCAGACCGCGCGCTCGAGCATCGTCTGGCGCGAGGGGCAGGCGGCGCGCTATCTCAATGCGCCACGGGGCGTTCGTGTCGAGGTCCTGCAATACGCGTATCCGCTGGATGCTGCGCCCACCGTCGTCACCCAGGCCCTCGAGGGCATGCGCGGCGTCTTCTATGCCCGCGACGAGCTTGGCCGTGAGGTGATGGCCATGGCCAGTCCCGTGTTCGGTACCGGCTGGCTGCTGGTTTCCGCGGTCGAGGTGGCCGAGGTCTTCGCCGGTGTGCGCACACGCGAGTTGTTCGCCCTCTCCCTGCCGGTAAGCCTGCTTCTGCTGGCCGCCGCCGGGGTCTTCGTCGTCATGCTGCGTCGTGCGGCGCATCGTGAGCATGAGCTGATGCAAGCCTTGCAGCGCAACCTGTGGTGGCTTGAAAGCGCGCAGCAGGCTGCTGCCATCGGTCACTTCGCCATCGATCCCAAGCGGGGCCGCATCCAGTTGTCTGCGCTGTGCCGCCAGATCTACGGCGTTGACGAGGAGAATCTGGATCTCGCCGCCTGGGTCGAGCTGATCGACCCCGCGGACCGTGAGCGTGTCACCGCGGTGGCGGCGCAGCTGGCGCGTGGCGAGGAAGTGAAGCGCCTGCAGTATCGGATCCATCCGGCCGATGCGCCGCACACCCGGCGCTGGGTGGAAGTGTGGAGCAAGTCCATGCAGGAGGGAGACGAAGGCGAGCGGCGGGTGATCGGGGTGGTGCAGGACATCAGTGTGCGCAAGGCGGTCGAGGCCGAGCTGGCAGAACACCGGGTGCGCCTGGAAGCGCAGTTGCGGCTCGACCCGCTGACCGGTGTCGCCAACCGGCGCGCACTGGACGAGTCCGCGGGCTTCCAGCTGGCGCTGGCCGTTCGTGGCGGCACGCCCCTGGGGCTGCTGATGATCGACGTCGATCATTTCAAGGCCTTCAACGATTACTACGGTCACCCCGCGGGCGACCAGTGCCTCAAGGCCGTCGCCGAGGCCCTGCAGGCGCGTGTCGGACGCGCGGGCGACCTGGTTGCGCGTTACGGCGGTGAGGAGTTTGCGGTGCTGCTGCCCCTGTCCGACGGTAACGAGGCCCTGGCGCTGGGGCGGCGCTTGTGCGCTGTCGTGGAGGCGCTGCAGCTTCCGCATGCCGCATCGCCGACGGCGCCCTGTGTCACGATCAGTATCGGTGTGGCCTGGCTTGCGCCGGACGCTTCCGTGGGTGTCCAGGTGCGAGCGGCGGGCGAGAGCTGCGCGGGCGTACATGCCGAGGGCGAGCGGGAGGGTGGGGCCTTGCCGCCCCTCGCGCAGCGGTTGTTCGAGGAGGCCGATGCTGCGCTCTACGAGGCCAAGCGCTTGGGCCGCAATCGGGCGATCCTGTTTGCCGCGCCCGAGCCTGGCGGTGTTTCCGCGCCCATCCTTCCCCGCTCGTCTGCAGCGGAGGCCGTGTCGCAGGCCTGAGCGCTCTGCAGTGCCCCGGCGCTGCGCTGCGGCTGCTATGCTGCAAACCCAGATCCTCATCGTCTCCGGAGCACTCGCTTCATGTCCACGGTTCTCGTCATCAACGGCCCCAACCTCAACCTGCTTGGAACGCGCGAGCCCGAGATCTACGGCGCCACCACGCTGGCGGATGTCGAGAGCGGCCTGCGTACGCAGGGTGGGACGCTTGGGGTCGAGGTGTTGTGCTTCCAGAGCAATCACGAGGGTGCGATCGTCGACCGCATCCATCAGGCGCGTGGTGAGGGAGTGGGCTGGATTCTCATCAACCCCGGCGCCTACACGCACACCAGTGTTGCGATCCGCGACGCGCTCGCCGGGGTGGCGATTCCGTTCGTCGAGGTGCACATCTCCAACGTGCACAAGCGCGAAGTCTTCCGTCACCATTCCTACCTTTCGGATGTGGCCGAGGCGGTGATGGCAGGTTTCGGCACCCAGGGTTACGTGCTCGCACTGCAATATATCGCGGCCCGCATGCGCGCCTGAAGGCGGGACGCCTGCCTTTTCGCGCGCGCCGAAGGGCTGCAAAACCTTGTCGCAATTTGCGATGTTGCGTTGCCGCGATAACGGGGTGCAGCCCGATTCACAAGAATGTTACGGGCGTATGATCCGGGCTCCTGAATCTGCTCCGGAGTGCTGCCGTGCTCGCGCCTGCAAGTCTTTCCGCCGAATCTGGCGCTGTTGCACTGTCGCCCCCCGAGGTTGCCGGACGGGCGCGGGCGGGTCGGTCGTGGCGATCGGTCGCGGGCGAATGCATGGGCGCGCTGGGCTTGGTGGCGCTGTGGTACGTGGTTGCGCAGCTGGTACTGGCGCACTTCCTGGGGGTCGCGCCGGGGCGTGAGGCCTGGGGGCACGACCTTGTCGCCCACCTGCTCGTCGGTGGGCTGCTGTTCACGATGTCGCGCAGCGTGTTGCGCTTCGGCGTGGCGATGGTCGTGCTGTTCAGCGCCTTCACCGTGGGCAATGCAATCAAGCTTGCGGTGCTTGGTGGGCCGGTGATGCCGGACGACTTCGTCGCGGCGAAGAATCTCTTTCTGTTGCTGGAAGGCTGGCAGCTCTGGGGCAGTGTGGCGATGCTTGCGCTGCCGATCGCAGGCCTGCTGTGGATGTTTGCCTGGCGCAGGCCGCGCGCCTGGGTAGCGCTCGCAGCGGTGGTTGCGGGCGTTCTGGGTCTGCAGGTGCAGCCAGCGTTGGTCACTGGCTGGCTGGATGCCCGCTTCGGTGACTGGGTGTGGAACCAGCGCGGCAACTACGAGATGCGCGGCCTGCCGATCCATCTCATGCAGGAAACCGCCCGCAACCTTGCCCGGCGCGGGCACACTCCGGCCGCAGATGAGGTCGATGCGGCGATGATGCTGCTTGGCGCGCGCCAGCCCAGCCCCTTCCTCGAGGCTGCGGCGCGCCCCGGCCAGGGCGGGCGCAATGTGCATATGATCGTGCTCGAGTCCTTCTGGGATCCGATGGCGCTGAAGGCCGCCGGCCTGTCGGCCGATCCGCTCGATCCCGCGTTCCGCAAGCTGTGGAAGGCTACCGGCAACGCGCGGGCGCTGTCGCCGGTGTTCGGCGGCTACACGGCGAATGCCGAGTTCGAGGCCCTGTGCGGCTTCCCGGTGCAGACCGACGCGGTCTTCTTCGAAGGCCGCCTGCGCCGCGACGTGCCCTGCCTGCCGCGCCACCTCGGTGAAGCCGGCTACCGCAGCTTCGCCTCGCATCCCAACGCCGCGCCGTTCTGGAACCGCATCAACGCCTACCGGCGCGTGGGCTTCGAGCAGTACTGGTCCGATCGCGACTTCGTGCTCGACGACATGAACCGCGAGTTCCTCAGCGACGCCTCGCTGTACCGGCAGGTGCTCGAACGCGTCGGCCCGGCGCTCGACGGTGCGCAGCCGGTGTTCAATTATGTGCTGACCTATTTCGGCCATCTCGACTACCCGCTCAACGAGGCCCGCCCGGCGGTTATCTCCACGGACTCGGACAACGGCCTGGTGCAGGCCTACGCCAACACCGTGCACTACAAGTCGCGCGAGCTGATGAGCTTCCTCAACGAATTGCGCAGGCGCGACCCGGATGCAATCGTCGTGCTGTTCGGCGATCACCTGCCTTCGCTCGGCTGGAATCACGGGGGCTACGTCGAGTCCGGTCTGCTCGCGCCCAACCGCGGTGAGTTCGACGACGAGATGTTCCGCACCCTGGTCGCCACGCCGCTGGTCGTGATCGACGGCCGGCGCGGCCCGGTGCGTACGGGCGACATGCCGATCTACGCGCTGCCGGCGCTGATCCTCGACCTGCTCGGCGATGAGCGCGACACGATGTTGCGCTTTGCCGCGCGTAGCGACGATCTGGTGCGTGTGCGCCCCTTGCCCGGTGTACATTTCACCCTCAACGGCAAGCGTCTGACGGTGTGTCGCAGCGGCGAGCTGGTGGGGGGGTGCGAGTCCTCGGCCGCCTGGGTCGAAGCCATCGACGTGCTCAAGCGCGATCTCTTCAGTGGTGCCCAGCATGCGTTGCAGGCGCCAGCCGACAAGCCGGTGCTGCAGACGGTGGAGCTCGAGGCCGAGGAGGTGGCGGTGGAGGCGACGCTCGACGCCGCACCGCAGGGCGCCGGCGCCGAAATCGCGCCCGAGGTCTGAGCTTGGCGCCACTCGGCCTCAGCCCAGCTGCGCCCCAGCCAGCTCCCCCAGTGTCATCAGTGCATGCACGTGGCGATCGCTGAAGGGGTAGCAGCCCGACAGGCGCAGGTGGCGGGTGTAGCGGCCTGAGGGTGAATAGAGCTTGCCGGGTGTCATGCCGATGCCGTGGCGCAGGGCAAGGTCGAACAGGCGGTTGGTGTCGCAGCCCTCGGGCAGCTCGACCCACACCAGGAAGCCACCGCTGGGCTGGGTGGCGCGTGTGCCGTCAGGGAATGCGTCGTGGATCAGGCCGCGCAGGCGCTCGGTCTGCGCGGCATAGGTGCGGCGCAGGCGGCGGATGTGCTGGGCGTAGCCGCCGCTCTCGAGGAAGCGTCCGATCGCCTCGCCCAGTAGTGCCGGCTGTGCCACCGACGAGCAGAACTTGATCTCGGCCAGCTCGCGGCCGAAGCGCCCCCCTTCCATCCAGCCCACGCGCATGCCGGGTGCAAGCGTCTTGGTGTAGGACGCGCACACGATGATCCAGCCGTCGCGGTCGAAGGCCTTCGCGGTCGGCTGCAGCGGCGTGCTGAACTGCAGCTCGGCGTAGAGCGCATCCTCGATCACCGGCACCTTATAGCTGCGTGCCAGGTTGGCCAGCCGGCGCTTGTTGGCCGGGCTCATGCTCGTCCCTAGCGGGTTGTGCACGGTGGGCATGGTTACCACCACCTGCAGCCGGCCTTCCGACAGCAGCAGCTCCAGCGCATCGAGCGACAGGCCGCCTTCCGGATGGGTGGGAATCTCGATCGCCTTCAGGCCGAGGCGGTCGAGCAGCGGGATCAGGTTGAAATAGGTCGGCGACTCCAGACCCACCGTGTCGCCGGCCTGGGTGGTGGCGCGCAGCGCCAGTTGCAGGGCCTCCATGCAGCCGTTGGTGAGCAGGATGGCGTCGGGCTGCAGCTGCATGCCGAGCTCGGTGGCGTGGCGGCAGATCTCGCGGCGCAGCAGCAGCGGGCCGGGCGGTAGCGAATAGTCGGTCAGCAGCTCGGGGCGGCGGCGGGTGAGGTCGGCGACGATGCGGCCGAGCTTCTCACCGGGGTAGAAGTCGCTGCCCTTCGGGCAGGCAAGCGAAAGGTCGATGGTGTCGGGCCGGGTCTGGGCGGCGAGCACGCTGGCGATGCGGCTCAACACCGCGCTCTCGGCGGCGATCGCAGAGCTCGGCTCGGCGGCAGCGGCCTGTGGGGCCGGCGGCACGGCGAGCTGTGAGCGCACGAAGTAACCAGATTGCGGGCGCGCGTCGACCAGGCCCTGGGCCTCCAGCTGGCGATAGGCGGCGAGCACTGTGTTGATGCTGATGTCGCGGCTGGTCGCTGCCTCGCGCACCGAGGGCAGGCGGGCGCCGGCGACCAGCCGCCCGTCGCGGATCGCTTCGCGCAGTTCTTCGGTCAGTGCCTGGTAGAGCGGGGCGCC
Organism: Thauera sp. AutoDN2; assembly: GCF_051280715.1. Classification (NCBI taxonomy): domain Bacteria; kingdom Pseudomonadati; phylum Pseudomonadota; class Betaproteobacteria; order Rhodocyclales; family Zoogloeaceae; genus Thauera; species Thauera sp. AutoDN2. The sequence goes on from NZ_JBNCAR010000037.1 coordinate 15,437, forward strand.
TTGGGGGGCTGTGGCAGCAGCAGGGGGCACAGTAGGCTCGTCCTTGGATAGTTACAGCTAGTTGGCTAGGCGATCTGTGACCACTATAAACCTGTTTTTCTGGATCTGTAACCTTTGCGCAGTGCCTCGTATAGTGATCTCCCGAAGCCCCTCGAGGAGAACGCCATGATCGACCTGCCGCTGATGACCTACGTCGCTACGATGTCCGTGACGCCGGGGCCCAACAACATCATGCTCGCGGCATCCGGAGTCAATTTTGGCTTCCGCCGCACGCTGCCGCACCTGCTCGGCGTCAGCGTCGGCAACAGCGTTCAGGTGCTGATCGTCGCCAGTGGCCTGGCCTGGGTGATGGCCTGGCTCGACGCCCTGCGCCTGCCGCTGGTGGTGGTGGGCTGTGGCTATCTGCTGTGGCTGGCGCTGCGCCAGGCCCGCGCGGGCCAGCCCGGGCGTGGCGGGCGGGTCGAGCCGCTCGGCTTCGTCGCCGCGGCGCTGTTCCAGTGGGTGAACCCGAAGGCGTGGATGATGGTGCTCAACGTCGCCATCCTGTTTCTGCCGCGCGACGCCGACTGGATGACGGCCGCCGGGCTGGCGCTGCTGTGCATGTCGGTCAACCTGCCCTGCATCACCGTGTGGGCCGTGGCGGGGGCACGGTTGCGGACCTGGCTGCAGCAGCCGGCGGCGCTGATGGCCTTCAACTACACGATGGCGGCGCTGCTCGCCGCAACCGCGCTGTGGATCGGCGTGGACGAGGCGAGGGCGCTGCTGTAGGCCTATTGCTTCTGCACGATCGCGCTGCCTCCGCCGTGGCGCAGGGGCTCGCTGACCGCCGTGACGCTGCCGTCGGCATTGAAGCGGATGCCGTTCGCAGCGCCGATCTGGTCGGTCTCGCGCCATGCATGTCCCAGGGCTTCCAGTGCCTTGGCCTGTGCGCCGCCTGGGAATTCCAGCATTTTCTCGACCAGTGTGGTGTCGCCATTGCGTTGGCTCATGCGTGGCGCGGCGAGCGCGTCGGCCAGGCTCATGCCGAGGTCGATGTGATTGACGATCGTTTGCAGCACGGTGGTGATGATCGTCGAACCGCCCGGCGAGCCGATGGTGAAGGCGGGCGCGCCGTCCTGCAGGACGATGGTCGGGCTCATGCTCGAGCGCGGGCGCTTGAAGGCTTCGGGCACGTTGGGGTGCGGGCCCGAGAAGTCGAAGTCGGTGAGCTCGTTGTTGAGCAGGAAGCCGCGTCCCGGCACCACGATGCCGCTGCCGCCCCAGGACTCGATGGTAAAGGTGTAGGCAACGATGTTGCCTTCGCGGTCGGACACTGCCAGATGCGTGGTGTGCATCGGCTCCTGCGCCAACGCTTGCGGCTGTGGGCGAAGCGGCACCGACAAGTCGTTCTCGAAGGGGTAGGGGTCGCCTGCCGCAACCGCACCGGGCGCGGCGCGCGTACTGATCTGTCCCGCGCGCTCACGTGCGTACGCCTTCGATAGCAAGCCCTCCTGCGGGAAGTCCACGAACTCGGCATCCGCGACGTAGGCGTTGCGGTCGGCGAAGGCCAGGCGCGAGGCTTCGATGTACAGATGCTCGATCTCGGTGCGTGACTTGCCGGCGAGGTCGAAGGTCTCCATCAGGTTCAGCGCCTGGGCGACGGCGATGCCGCCGCTCGAGGGCGCGGGCATGCCGTAGACCTCGTAGCCGCGATAGGTCGAGCGTACCGGCTGGCGCAGCCGGGCCTCGTAATCCGCGAGGTCTGCCAGCGTCATGTCGCCCGCGACCATGCGTACCCCGGGGCGGACCGGTGGATGGTTCACCGCGGAAACGATGCTGGCTGCGATCGGGCCGGTGTAGAACGCCTTGACACCGCCGCGGGCGATGTCGCGGTAGGTGCGGGCCAGGTCGGGGTTGCGGTGGAGGCTGCCCATCGGCAAGGCCTTGCCGTCCTTCAGGTACAGCGCGGAGGTGCTCGAGAAGCGCGAGAACTTGGCTTCGTTGAGCGTATTGATGCGGTGGAAGTTGGTGCCGACCTCGAAGCCGTCTTCCGCAACCCGGATCGCAGGCGCCAGCACCTGCGCGAAGTCCATCGTTCCGTATCTGTGCAGCGCCTCGTGCCAGCCGCGCACCGTGCCGGGCACGCCGACCGAGATGCCCTGGGGCACTGCATCGTTCCACGTCATCGGGCTGCCGTCGGCGTTGAGGAACACGCCGGGGTGGAAGCTTGCCGGCGCCACCTCGCGGTGATCGAGCGCGATCACGCGCTTCTCCTTCGCCGAGTAGATGAGCATGAACCCGCCGCCGCCGATGCCGCAGCTGAACGGGTCGGTCACGCCCAGCGTGGCGGCAGCCGCCACTGCGGCGTCGACGGCGTTGCCGCCGGCATCGAGGATCTGCATTGCGGCCAGGCTGGCCTGGTGCGAGATGGTGGCGACCGCACCGCCGTGCCCGGTGTCGACCGGTTGCTTCGCCAGGGCTCCGAAGGCGGCCATCATGACCGCGGTGGCGAGGAGGGTGCGTGCTCTCATGGTGCGCTCCGTCGGGCTGGAGCCATGACCGTAGCACGAGATGGGGGTGAAAGCACCGCGGCCCCGCCCCCCGGGGGAGGGCGGGGCCGACGGGCAGGGCTCAGAGCCCGAGCGTCTGCGCCGTATAGCGCGCGATCATGCGCTCTTCGTTGGTGGGAACGACGGCGACCGCGACCCGGCTGCTGGGGGTGTCGACACGGCGCGCATGGGCCTGGTTGGCGGCGAGGTCGATCTCGATGCCCAGCCAGGCCGACAGGGCGGCGACTTTTTCGCGCACCGGTGCTGCGTGCTCGCCGATGCCGCCGGTGAACACGAGTGCGTCGAGCCCGCCTGCGGCCGCGGCGAGCGAGCCGAGCTCGCGCGCGATGCGGTAGCAGAACAGATCGACCGCCTCCTTCGCCTCGGGGGCCTCGGAGGCGAGCAGGGTGCGCATGTCCTGGCTGATGCCGGAGACGCCGAGCAGGCCCGACTCCTTGTACAGCAGGTTGGTCAACGCCTTGGCGTCCAGGCCCTTCTGCTCCATCAGGTAGAGCAGCACGCCGGGGTCGAGGGTCCCTGTGCGGGTGCCCATCATCAGCCCCTCGACGGCGGTGAAGCCCATCGTGGAGGCCACGCTCTTGCCGTCGCGCAGCGCGCACATCGAGGCGCCGTTGCCCAGGTGGGCGATCACCACCGCACCCTTGGCGCGCTCGCCGATGACCTCCGGCAGCTGGCGCGCGACGTAGTCGTAGGACAGACCGTGGAAGCCGTAGCGTTTGACGCCTTCGGCCGAGTATTTGCGCGGCAGCGCGAAGGCCTGGGCGACCGCGGGCTGGGTGCGGTGGAAGGCGGTGTCGAAGCAGCCGACCTGCGGCACGTCCGGCATCAGCGCCGCGACCGCACGCACCGCACGCAGGTTGTGCGGCTGGTGCAGCGGGGCGAGCGGCACGAAGGTGTCGAGCGTACGCAGCACCGATTCGTCGAGCCGGGTGGGCGCGCTGTAGTGCTCGCCGCCATGCACGATGCGGTGGCCGGCGGCGACGATGTCGAGCGCCGGGTTGTGACGGTTGAGCAGCGCAAACACGTGGTTGAGCGCGTCGCGGTGCTGCTCGCCCTGGCTGCCTCCGGTGGGGACTGCCTCTTCGAAGCGCTCGCCCGCGGCCGTCTTCAGGGTGACCTGCGGCCTGGCGCCGATGCCCTCGACCTGACCTGAAACCGCGGGAGCCTCGGCGATGTCGCCGTTGATCGGGTAGAGCGCGAACTTCAGGCTCGACGAGCCTGCGTTGAGGACGAGTACGGCCTTCATGCCTTCATCGCCTCGCGCTTCCTGTGCGCCATCAGCTGCACCACGGCGCATGACGCGGTGCGCGTCTCGGCAGTGTCGGCGCGGCTGGTCAGCACGATCGGCACCCGCGCGCCCAGCACCACGCCCGCCATCAGTGCATTGGCGAGGTACTCAAGCTGCTTGGCGACCATGTTGCCGGATTCGAGGTCGGGCACCACCAGGATGTCGGCGTTACCGGCGACCACGGATTTGATTCCCTTGGTCTTTGCAGCGACCAGCGACACGGCATTGTCGAAAGCGAGCGGGCCGTCGAGCAGGCCACCCTTGATCTGGCCGCGGTCGGCCATCTTGCACAGCGCAGCGGCGTCGATGGTGGAGCGGATCTTGGAGGTCACGGTTTCGACCGCCGACAGGATCGCCACTTTCGGCTCGGGCAGCCCGAGGATGTGGGCGAGCTCGATCGCGTTCTGGATGATGTCGACCTTATCCTCGAGCGTTGGCTCGATCATGATCGCCGCGTCGGTGATCATCAGCGGATGCGGGTAGGTCGGCACGTCGGCAAGGAAGACATGGCTGATGCGGCGGCCGGTGCGCAGGTGGCGGATCACCTGGCTCATCATTTCGTCGGTGTGCAGCGAGCCCTTCATCAGCGCTTCGGCGCCGCCGTCGCGGCACAGGCCCACGGCCACCTCGGCGGAGGCGTGGCTGTGCTCGGTGTCGACGATGCGCAAGCCCTTGAGGTCGATCTCGTTTTCTTCGGCTACTGCGCGGATGCGCGCCTCTGGACCGACCAGGATCGGGTCGACCAGGCCGGCGGCGGCGGCCTGCACCGGGCCGAGCAGGGATTCACGGTCGCAGGGGTGTGCGACAGCGATCGGGATCGGTGTCAGGCCGGCCGATACCGAGATCAGGTGACGGTAGCGCAGTTCGCGGTCCGACACGGTGACTTCGGGCAGCACCACGCGCTGGCGCGAGATCTTCTCGGTCGGCGCCATGACCTCGGCGATGCCGTCGATCACCTTCAGGCCGTCCTGGTTCACCGCCAGACAGTCGAAGATGATGTGATGGTTATGGTCGAACTTTTCCTTGCAGGTGACGGTGATCGTCAGCGTGTCGCCGATCGTGATCGGACGCCAGAAGTTGAGTCCCTGCGAGACATACACCGTGCCGGGGCCGGGGAACTCCGTGCCGAGGATGGTGGAGATCAGGGTGCTGCCCCACATGCTGTGGCCGACGACCTCGCGGAACTGGCTGGAGCGGGCGTATTCGAGGTCGACGTGGGTCGGGTTGACGTCGCCGGACATCGCCGCGAACAGATGGATGTCCTCGGGGCGCAGGGTGCGCACGAGCTGCGCGAAGTCGCCCACCTGGATTTCGTCGAAGGTCCGATTCTGGATGATCTGGGGTGCTGCTGCGGGTTTCATGGCGTACTCGTTCTTGGATGTATTGCGACGGGCGGATTCTAGACGTTGTCCGTGACCAGTATAAGAAGAACCGCAATCGAATTGTGCAATGCGTCAATCAAATGCGCGGGAGGCGCGTGGAGGGTGAGCGCAGCGTGATCGCGTATGCGCGGCAGGAGCCTTGTTGACGCGCCCGCCATGCATTCCCTCACATTCCGCGCTGCAACGTCGGTGGTAAACTTCGCGCGACGCTGCATTTGCCGGACGCCCGTTTCGCTGCACGGCGTTCTTCGAGTCACCCCAACCACCGGAAACGCCACATGGAAGTCGTCGTTCTCGCTGCCGGCCAGGGCAAGCGCATGCGCTCGGTTCTGCCCAAGGTTCTGCAACCCATTGCCGGCAAGCCGATGCTCGCCCATGTGCTCGAAACGGCGCGTACGCTCGATGCGCAGCGCATCTGCGTGGTGTATGGCCACGGCGGTGAGGTGGTGCGCGAACGGCTCGACGCCCCGGATCTGGCCTGGGCGCGGCAGGCACCGCAGCTCGGCACCGGCCATGCGGTGCAGCAGGCGCTGCCGCACCTCACGGATGGCGACATGGCGCTGGTGCTGTACGGCGACGTGCCGCTGATCGGCGTGCCCACGCTGCGACGCCTGGTGGCCGCCGCGGACGACGCACGCCTCGCCCTGCTCACCGTCGAGATGGACAACCCGACCGGCTACGGGCGCATCCTGCGCAATGCCGCGGGCAAGGTCGTGCGCATCGTGGAGGAGAAGGATGCGACCGACGATGAGCGCAAGGTGAACGAAGTGAACACCGGCATCCTGATCGCACCGGTCGCGCGCCTGCGCGACTGGCTCGGCCGCATCGGCAACGACAACGCCCAGGGTGAGTATTACCTCACCGACATCATCGGCCTCGCCGTGGCCGACGGCGTCGAGGTTGCCACTGTGCAGCCCGACGCCTTCGCCGAGACGCTGGGTGTCAACAACAAGCTGCAGCTTGCCGAGCTCGAGCGTATCCACCAGAGCAATATCGCCCGCCGCCTGATGGAAGAGGGCGCCACCCTGATCGACCCCGCGCGTATCGACGTGCGCGGCACGCTCACGGTCGGTCGCGACGTCGAGATCGACGTCAATTGCGTATTCGAAGGCGAGGTTGAGCTCGGTGACGGCGTGCGCGTCGGCGCCCACTGCGTCGTGCGCAACGCGCGCATCGGCGCCGGCACCCGGCTCGAGCCCTTCAGCCACATCGACAGCACCACCATGGGCCAGGCTTGCGTGATCGGGCCCTATGCCCGCACCCGGCCCGGCACCGTGCTCGGCGCTGACGTGCACCTCGGCAACTTCGTCGAGGTCAAGAACAGCGTCATCGCCGACCACTCCAAGGCCAACCATCTGGCCTACGTGGGCGACGCCGACGTCGGCAGCAAGGTCAACATCGGTGCCGGCACCATCACCTGCAACTACGACGGCGCCAACAAGCACCGCACGATCATCGAGGACGAGGTCTTCATCGGCTCCGATACCCAGCTCGTCGCGCCGGTGCGCGTCGGCCGCGGCGCCACTCTGGGCGCCGGCACCACGCTGACCAAGGACGCGCCGCCCGACCAGCTCACCGTGACCCGCGTCAGGCAGATGAGCGTGGCACACTGGAAGCGCCCGGTGAAGCAGCCGCGCTGAGCCCCCGCGGGAGCGAGGCCGGCCCGCTCCCGCAAAGGTCCACCGCTACCAAAGCCCGCACCTGCAGCTGATACCCGAAAACCGAACAAGGAAGCCTCGTCATGTGTGGCATCGTCACCGCAATCGCAACCCAGAACATCGTCCCCGTGCTGCTCGAGGGTCTGCGCAAGCTCGAATACCGCGGTTATGACTCGGCAGGGCTGGCCGTGCTGTCCGGTGAGCTGACCCGCCTGCGCTCCTGCGGCCGTGTTGCCGAGCTCGCTGACCTGGCCGATTCGCGTCAGCTCTCGGCGCACATCGGCATCGCGCACACGCGCTGGGCCACCCATGGCGTGCCTTCCGAGCGCAACGCCCATCCGCACATCTCCGGCGGCCTCGCGGTGGTGCACAACGGCATCATCGAGAACTTCGAGGCCATCCGGACCGTGCTCCAGGCCAAGGGCTACGTGTTCGAGTCCGAGACGGACACCGAGGCCATCGCCCACCTGGTGCATGACAAGCTGCAGGGCACGCCGGACCTGTTCGAGGCGGTGCGCCAGGCCACCAACGAACTGGTCGGCGCCTACGCGATCGGCGTGGTGGCCGAGGCCGACCCGTTCCGGATCATCGTCGCCCGCCGCGGCTCGCCGCTGCTGCTGGGCGTGGGGGGCGGTGAGCGCGTAGACGGCATGTATGCCGCCTCCGACACGGCCGCGCTGCTGCAGGTCACGCGCAAGATCGTCTATCTGGAAGACGGCGACCTCGCCGAGTTGCGGCGCGACAGCTACATCATCATTCGCCCCGACGGCACGCCGGTCGAGCGCGAGGTGCATCTCTCCAGCCTGTCGGCCGATGCGGTGGAACTGGGCAAGTTCCGCCACTACATGCAGAAGGAGATTTTCGAGCAGCCGCAGGCCCTGGCGCAGACGCTGGAACTGATCGCCGGCGGCGCAGGTGTCACGCCGCAGCATTTCGGTGCGCGCGCGGCAGAGGTTTTCGACGGCGTGCGCCGCGTGCTGATCCTGGCCTGCGGCACGAGTTATCACGCCGGCCTGGTCGCGCGCTACTGGATCGAGGCCATCGCCAGGCTGCCGGTCACCGTCGAGATCGCCAGCGAATACCGCTACCGCGAATCCGTCCCCGACCCCGACACCCTGGTCGTGGTCATCTCGCAGTCGGGCGAGACGGCCGACACCCTGGCCGCGCTCAAGCACGCCAAGGCGCTCGGCATGCAGCGCACGCTGGCGATCTGCAACGTGCCCGAGTCGGCCATCGTGCGCGAAACTGCGCTGCGCTTCATCACCCGCGCCGGCCCGGAGATCGGCGTTGCCTCCACCAAGGCCTTCACCACCCAACTCGCAGCCTTTGCGCTGCTCACGCTTGCGCTCGCCAAGATCAACGGGCGGCTGTCCGCCGAGGACGAGGAGCGCCGCCTCGCCGCGCTGCGCCACCTCCCGGTCGCGGTGCAGAAGGTGCTCGAACTCGAACCCGAGATCGAGCAGTGGGCCCAGCGCTTCGCCAGCAAAGAGCACGCGCTCTTCCTCGGTCGCGGCAGCCACTGGCCGATCGCCATGGAAGGCGCACTCAAGCTCAAGGAAATCTCCTACATCCACGCCGAGGCTTACGCCGCCGGCGAACTCAAGCACGGCCCGCTCGCCTTGGTGGACAAGGACATGCCGGTCATCGCCGTGTCCCCGCACGACGAACTGCTGGAAAAGCTCAAATCCAACCTGCAGGAAGTCCGCGCCCGCGGAGGTGAGCTGTACGTGTTCGCCGACGCTGGCAGCGAAATCCCCGAGTCGGAAGGCGTGCACATCCTGCACATGCCGGAGCACTACGGCATGCTGTCACCCGTACTGCACGTGATCCCGCTGCAGTTGCTGTCGTACCACGCGGCGCTGGTGAAGGGGACGGATGTGGACAAGCCGAGGAATCTGGCGAAATCGGTCACGGTGGAATAAGCGCAGAGGGACCACTGCCGTTGTGTTCCTTGCCATTAAAGTCGAAAACGTGGCAATAAAGTTGAAAACGCCCGGGCATCTCGTCCGGGCGTTTTCGTTTGCGTGGATTTGTAGGTCTCTGACCACCGATTTGCGCACGGATCGCCGAGCGGGGAGCCTTCGGCTGTGTGCGACATCGGTGAGTGGCTGGTGATCGGCCTTATGTGGATCTCCACATAAGGCCGATTATGTAGATGCCTCGATTATGTTGAGCGTCCGGGGTAGCAAGCCGTAGATCCCAGTGTGCTCGAGC